>JAGTUW010000304.1 GCA_018224345.1 Bacteroidota bacterium | reverse complement strand
TGACGCAAGTCCCCATTTCGACGGGGATTAACGGCGGCCTCTCCGCGAGCGGGCATGCTCCAATTGATCGTCGCACTCAATGCGGAACATCGTATCGCTGTGTGACAACCCTTGCATCGTCGGTCAATTACACCTATATTTGGGACAAATCCTTCGAAAAACATCGCATCGTTTTTTCGACGATCGCAGGTTTCATACATATAGATTTTCACACACATCCGAATATTTGCCCCGGCAGAAGGCCGCGTCGGAATTCGGACATCAACTGGAGGATGATCATGGGTATCTTTGATGACATTTCTGGTGCCGTCGGTGGGGGCACCGGGAAGGACAGCGGAATGATGGACGCCATCGGCGGCCTATTGGGCGGCGGCGGTGTACAGGGGCTGGTGGAGAAATTCACCAAGTGCGGACTCGGCGAGACCGTCGGCTCGTGGATCGGGACGGGAAGCAATCTTCCGATCTCCGCCGATCAGATCAAGTCCGTCCTCGGCAGCGACCAGGTCGCGGCCATCGCTGGCAAGCTCGGTATCGATACTGACGAAGCAGCCGGCGGCCTTGCATCGCTGCTGCCGCAGGTGATCGACAAGCTCACTCCCGATGGCAATGTGCCTGATACGCCGGTTGACGCTGGAGGAATCGGCGGTATGCTGAAGGGACTGAAACTATAACCCATCCTGTCGTTCGCACGCGTTGCATTTCTGTTCTGAAGTATCATTTCAAACAAGAAGGAGCTAGACATGGCGAAGTATTCCATCGAAGATATCGAAGGCATCGGACCGACGTTCGGCGAGAAGTTCCGCACAGCCGGTGTCAAGGATACGGACGACTTACTCACCGGTGCGCGTACCGCGCAGATGCGCAAGGCTCTCGCCGATCAAACCGGTTTGCCGGAGGCGAAAATATTGAAATTTGCCAACTTGGCAGATCTGTACCGCGTTTCCGGTATTGGATCTGAGTATTCTGAATTGCTCGAGGCCTCCGGTGTCGACACGGTGCCCGAGCTTGCTCAACGCAATCCTGCGAATCTCGCGCAGAAAATGACGGAGGTCAACGGGCAGAAAAACCTCACACGCCGTGTTCCCACGGAAGCCGAAGTGACGAAGTGGGTCGAACACGCGAAGACCCTCCCGCGCATGCTCGAGTATTGAGCGCGACGGATGTGCTGACGCGCCACCGGGAAGCAGGCCTTTCCGGTGGCGTTTCACTTTCTCGCTGTCCACCCCCGTACCGGCCGCGGTCACCGTGTATGATCTCGCCGCCCGCCGCCTGCTGATCCTGGCGGAGGGACTGTTCGATCAAGGCAACCACACGGTTGCGATTCCGGTACAGGAACTCCGCAGTGGGACGTATCTGCTTCTGCTCGATTACGGGAGCGTGCGGCGGCATGCGCTGCTGTGACAGGAATGTTGTCACAGAGTCGCAGGGCTTTTCTGCGGGATACTCGATTGCAGACATGACTGCGGAGAAGAGAGGCAATCCTTCTGGCTGAACCCTGCGCAGTGTGACATCGCAAAGACATTGTTGAGAATCACTCCGGACACTGCTTGTGGCAGTCATTGCTGTCCGCATTTGTGCATCGGGAGGTGAGAGGTTGCACATGAAGATGAGAAGCGACAAGATGTTGTTCGCAAGTCAACAGAGTGGCGAGGGACTCAGGATGCTTCCCGGCAGCAACCTTCAGGAGATCGTTCGGATTCAGAGGATATTGATTCGAATTGTATTTCTGGTCATCTTTGAGACGATGTATTACTGAAGCTGATACAAGTTCATGGGAGCTATACGAAAACCAATGTATGAAGTTCGTTCATCACCTATTCACGGCAGTGGAGTGTTTGCCGTACGTCGTATTCGCAAGGGAACTCGTGTAATCGAATACACCGGAGAGCGCATTTCCATGGAGGAGGGAGACCGTCGATACGGTGACGACAATTCTGTCCGGTCGCATGTATTGCTGTTCGGCGTTGATGAACATACGGTCATTGACGGCGGGGTGAATGCGAACGAGGCACATTTCATTAACCATTCCTGTGATCCGAACTGCGAGGCGGAGGTGATTGAAGGGCGCATCATCATAAGTGTGATCCGCACCATCTACGAGGCAGAGGAATTGACATACGATTACCGGCTGGACTATCCCTATGAGCGCGACGCCGAGAGCGAACAACTCTATGCCTGCCATTGCGGATCACCCCGATGCCGTGGAACAATGCTTGCAGCGGACTGATAGTCGAAGCGAATCTCTCCCGCCAGCAGACATCCGTTGCACGCACCTGAATATGTAGCTCAGCAAAGCAGGGGAGACGCTCGTTCCCCGTCAGGTCAATGCCGGCAATACGCAGGTCAGGCCGATCGCTCCAGCCGCCAGCGGGGACACATGCTCATCCATTCTTACGGCGGGACAGGCAAGTATGCAGATATACTCTGCATCCCTGCGAAAAACACTATTTCACATTAACGTTGTGCTTTCAGGTCGCCCCGTTGTTTTATTTCCGTTTAATCACCACGCATACGTGAAAAATCGGGGCGTAAAGCAAGTGTTCCTGTTTAATCTCTGTTTAATCTTTGGAGGGAAATGAACTGCAGTATTCCATTCTCTTTTACAAACCGGGATGCTCCGATCTCCGATGCTCCGATTCATTATTTGCGTTGAGAGATTATCTTTTTGTACTCATCGGCGATGGCAGTCAGGATCTTTATTGCCAAATGGTGGAAGGATGCCATGCAGGCCTCAGTTCCGCAGCACTGTCGGTGAGCATCGATTTGCTTCTGAATCGTGCGAAGCTTACAATAAAATGCAGGGCAGGGAGGCTCTGAAATATTCATCAAAATGAAGGATGAGCTCATGAGTGATTATCACGAACCAGTGGATGAAATGGATGCGAAAGCACGCTCATTGACACGCGCGCTCAACAGTCTCAAAGAGGAGATCGAAGCAGTGGACTGGTATAACCAGCGGGTCAGCCTTGAAACGGACGATGCGTTGAAGGACATACTCCATCACAACATGATCGAGGAAATCGAACACGCCTGCATGACGCTTGAGTGGTTACGCAGAAATATGGATGGCTGGAATGACCATCTCAAGACCTTCCTTTTCAAGGAAGATGAAATCGCGCATTGAAGCATCGTGCTACAGATCATGCTCGAGATCCGGGCTTCACTATCTGAAGCGCCGTATCGACTGACCAAAGGTTTTGGAGAAAATGTCGACACGGCGCAGCATTATGGAAAGGCAATTCTTGCGTATCCTACGATAGCATCACTGTGTTCCGAGGAGCAGTAGTTGCTGTACCGGAGCCCCTCCATTGGGTTGCAATCTGAGCAGATACGGACCACGGGGGAGGGCAGGCGGCATCCAGTGAATCGTCTGTGTGCCTCCATGTAGCTCGATGACGCTGGATTGTTGCATTCGTCCAAGCATATCGTGCAGTTCCAGGCGGACACGGCCTGCATCCGGGGGAGGGACGCGCAGGGTCAGCATAGCTCCATCACTGCCAACTGGGTGCGGTGCGAATCCGAGGATAGTGAATTCCTGCGGGTCCGGGACCTGCTCAATATTGACGAGCGGGGACATCTTGAGATAGTATCGCGTCTTTATGCGAAGGGGATTGTGCACGTTTGTGTGATTGACGTACAGATGGTAAAGCCCGTCGTTGAAACGCAATCCTTCAACCTCTTCAACAGAGGGTTGATCCAGAGGCAATTCGGCATTTCCATGCGCTGTGGAGAAGGATTGCTGCTGCTGGATGCGCTGAAAGTTCTCGGCATCGACGAACCCACGACAGATAGTGCCACCGCTTTCTTCACTGTAAAAGACACTCGGATTAACTGAATTGATGTCATCGAAACGTTGTTGCCAACGAATGGCCTGGGCGCCACCGTCGAAATGATGCTCAATCACAAAGTCCTCTATATCGTCTTCCATGCCTGTCAGGTCACCATTCCGGGTGATTTGCTGCTTGACACTTGTCCCGTCCAACTCATAACTGTATGCACGTCCCGCAACCGCGTTGGTCATGAGGCTGCGGACCTGATTGGCTCCGTCAGGACATGAACCTGCATCAGGAGAATCGAAGCGGGCGTAATAATCGTGTCCCGCACCGACGATAAATCGTGCCACGCCATCCTGATCAGTGGCACCGAAGGTATCGATGAAAATGTTCTGACTCCCGGCTTTTTTTACAGCGAGCATTACCATTGCGCCGTCTACGGGTTCTCCACTGGCATCCCGCGCATGGATTTCAACCGTACTGACATCCTTTGCATACCTGTCCGTGACCGGCGTGAATTTGCCATCGCTGCGGCGTGCCATAACGCTGCCGAATTTCCATCCCCAGCGTTCCGAGTAGACGAATGGGTCCTTGTGCGAACGGTTCACCGGTTCCCACTGACACCACTCTTCATCCCAGAACTCATTCCAGACATGATCAGTTGAAAATGCACTGATACCTTTGGTAGGAATCAAACAGGCCCGGGCTGCGGCGGCCGTCAAATCCTCATGTTCGCCGCATCTTCCGACGTGTAATGTGTAAATGCGGGCAGGCTGATGCGGACGTTCGTTGCCTGAGGTGAAATCCAGTACGGCACGAATCCATTTCGTGATCTGACGAACGGCCTGTGGTTCGTCGCCCTGGTCTGCCCACAGTACATCGCATTGTGACACGAGGTTACGCAGAATCGGATAATCAACGCCTGTCGTATCCGGGACAGGCTCGGTGACGTTAAAAACATAATCCCGCCAGAATACTCCCTGAGGTGGAGGTTTGATTGCATTACGGCTTTCGGTCATGGAGGGATCTACGTAAGCGGGAATCTCATCGGTGAGTTTCGGATGGACAATGTACCAGTAATAGATGTCTCTGGGGACCTCGACCTGTACCCGGTTGGAATCAGCATCAATCCGCCAATATCGTACGGTGGAATAATAGTCATCGTCTGTTGAAGTGCCATAATCCACCACTTCAACGTAGGGGAGCACTGCGTCATGAGCGTAAATCAGTTCAGCATTCTCGAGAAAGAGTTGTGAATAACAGTATTGCGATTGAAGAAAAGACGGCGAAGAATGCGCTATAGCGAAGCATATTTCGTCAATATACGGATCCACTGCCTCATTGATGACTGTGGCAAGATTCTCCTGGGAGAAGCCGGAAAGCTGTGAGAGCGTATGTTCAAGTTGTGAACGCAACCAACGGGGGGCACGGGCGACTGCCTGCCGGGCGGAAAAGCGCAGTGTGGGCAACCCCGGTACGGGAAGCAGACTGCGCGTTCTGCTGTCAAATTGTATCCCGGCAAAGCCGAGAGGCGGAATCCAGGTATCAAGAACGACGCTGTCTATGACGCGCCAGTCGTTTCGGAGAGAGGAGCTCTCTTCGCGCATGAGGGGCCTCCGCGCAGTGCCTTCCGGAGAAATCGGCGTTGCCTCACCGACGGAGAAATATTCCTCCACACCAAAGGGGATGGACGTCATTCCGCGTGCTTCCTGGGCTTCTGCGGGTTTGGTGAAAACAGCCAGGGTAAGAATTACGGAGGCGAGCAGAATCGAGGTGTTACGTATGTGCATGGATTTGATGTTGGATTATT
>JAGTUW010000303.1 GCA_018224345.1 Bacteroidota bacterium | reverse complement strand
GGCGTGACGAGGTATGGACAATTCTTACCGAGCCCGGCCGCTCGCTGGTCGCCAATGCTGGTGTCCTCATCTCAAGTGTCGAACATGTCAAGCCGCAGCACAGCCGGGATTTTCTCATCCTTGATGCAGGAATGAATGATTTACTTCGTCCTGCCCTCTATCAGGCACGGCACAGCGTTCTGCCGTTCCATCAATGCGACCAGGACATGCAGCGTTACGACATCGTCGGTCCGGTCTGCGAAAGCAGTGACACCTTCGCACTGCGCTATGCTCTGCCGCGTCTCGAACGGGGCGATAAGGTTGCCATACTCACCGCCGGTGCATACGGCGCCAGCATGAGTTCAAATTACAATTCCCGCCCCCTCGCCGCTGAAGCAGTATTCCATAAAGGGAAATATCATCTTGCACGAACCCGACAATCTCTGGAAGATCTTTCGCGCGATGAACATCCGCTGGACTGAAAGTCATGCATCCTGTCCGCCGCCAGGCCCGTTTGCTGAAATATCCGTTCGCTGATACGCCCGGATCTGATCCTGAAGACACATGACGCTATCAGATACGGTAGAGTAATCCGAGGGTCAGATCGAAACCCGACATCGACCAGGAGTACACGGAGTGTGCATTGGTGACAGGGATGGCAAAGAGCATCTCCGGATTCAGCATGAGGTCTTCGGTAATTGGGAAAAGAGCCCCTGTTCCGAATCGCAGGCTGAAATAGCTGTTGAGATCAGGCATAGGCTCATCGATAAGCACCTTGCTGCGACTTCCGTCGAGATAACGCACGCCTTCGGGAGCGGTAATCGTTTCGGTAGACTTCCATTCCACCGTCGTCGGGATGGTGATTGTCGGGATGACGGCGACATACATCCCCGGGCGATACAGCCGGTACACAAACCCAAGCTCGACGCTGATACCGGAAAAACGGATCTTTAAATCTTCCTGCAGGGAGACATATTCGACCCGGTTACCCCGTCCGAGTATGGGATGGTTCTTTCGCGACGCATCGTACTCGCTGACGACGCGCTCCCATGCGACACCCCCACGCAGGGTGGACACATCATTCAGTGCATAAAGTATGCGCATTCCTCCCGTCAATCCGAGTCCATTGCCGTCAGTAAATCTACAACATTCATAGCTGCCGTCACCGATTGTGATCGTGCCCTGCTGCCAACGGACGCCCAGCCCCATCATACCACCTGCGAGCATTTGCGTATGCTGTCCGGATTGGCTGTGAAGCAGGACAGGCAGAAAAAGAAGCAGGAGCAGGCTGGTACGAACAATCTTCATCATACACTCATTTCATGCGGAATATTGATCCCATGTATGCGGCTGTACCGGATTCGAGTCTGTAGAAATACATCCCGGGGGGAAGCCCTCGTGCATCGAACAATGCATGATGCACACCGGAATCCCGAAGGCCGTTTTGGATGACACGCAGGCGGCGTCCCACTGCATCATAGATCGTCAGGCGCACATGGGTCGCTTCGCGGAGTACAGCATAGGCAATAGTGGTCGTGGTGATGAACGGATTCGGGAAACTGCCGACAATGGAGACAGCCCTGCGCTCCGAGGTGTTGAGCAGACGTTTATCTTGGAAACTGAGGCTGTCGGCATGGAAAAGGCCGTTCACGGCTACGCCGGCTGCAGGTTGATTGCCGTCGAAGCGCATATGTGATATGCGGACGGGCGTCTCCGTTGCGTCTCCATGCAGAACGAGGAAGGGAGGTGCAAGCAGTATGTCACCGGGATCTCCCGACAATGCGGTCATGCCATCGATGCGATAGGTCACCGATGCGTGGTGTCCGACGAAGGAACGTTCGAGCAGAGGTGTGCCGACCTGCATATCCGCACAGCGTGTCCCGGCACTTACGATTTCCGATGAAAGCGGATACAGCATGGTGGCGTTGTAGCCGAGCGTCAATGCCAACCCATGCACTTGATAGGATGCCGGAACATGCGCAAACATCGCTATCGGGATGCGTACAACGCTGCCGGGTCTGCCGCGCAGGTCCGACGTAATACCGACGGTGATGCTGTCATAGCCGACGGCATTCAACGGTACGCGCAGTGTATCCCGTCGACCATTTTCGAACACCACCATTGCAACCGCTGATTGTGGCCCGAGGTGAGACGCGAGGAAACACAGTTCCACCACAGCTTCCGCGCCAACATCGATTGTCTGCGGAAACACTGTCTGAAACGGTTCGACCGGATTGATCACGTCGACGAGTATCAACGGTGTGTCCCCATTGTTACGTAATGTGAGCGGGAGGCAACGGTCACTTCCGACACGAACAATTGAGAAATCCAGTGCAGACGGGTTGATGCTCAACTGCGCAACCACAGGTGTGGCAGCCCAGGACAAGCTCATGAGGGATGCGATGATGCAGGGAAACAATATCCTGCCGATTCTCATACCTGACTCCTTGGATTCCGGGAAGAAAGAAGTAATCACAGGCTATACCGTTATTTGACGAGAGCCTTGACACGGTCGATTTCTTTGGCAGCCTGCGCTTTTTCCCGTGCGTCGATACCTGGTGTTTCGATTATTTTCTCGTACATGCCGAGGGCCAGATCAAACTTCGAGAGATTCTCATACGATTTTCCGGCCATGTAGTACGCCGCGCCTGACCAATTAATTTCCGTCTTCCCGATGACCAGGAAGGGGACCTTGAGAAATTCGAGTGCAGCCTGCGTGAAATCACCTTTATAGTAATAGCTTTCACCGATGTAGTACCGGATTTCCGCCTGGTCGTCGGGAGAGGCCTCGTTGAGCAGACTTTCGAGATGGGTAATCGCCTGATCGAAATATCTGAGCTGGTAGTAATACACACCGAGATTGACGCGCTTGCGGAAGGTTGTCGGATCACTCGGCCAGGTATCGATGAAGCGGCGCGTCATTTCCGCCGCAACATCGTGCATGCTCATTTCCTCATAGCTGCGAATCAGGCCATTGATCGCTTCTTTCAACAGCGCTTCGGGAATGTCTCCCAGATCGACAACCGCCTTGAATTGCATTGCCGCATCCTGATGGCGTTCCGCGCGCAGATGCATGCGCCCGAGTGACATCATCGACTCGAGTGCCGCTTCCGTCGCGGGGTGCTTGCGAATCACTTCATCGAAACGTTTCATCGCCTCGCTGTTTTTGCTCTGCGCTTCATGGCAGCGTGCGTCCCAATACATCGCAAGCGCGCTGAGCGGCCGCGTCCGCGAATCTTCTACATCATCAAAGAGGCTGCGTGCCTGGCGATAATCACCACGTCGGAAAAAATACTTCCCCTGCTCAAGATCGAACTCGTCCAATACCGGTTTGGCATCCGGCCATGCGGCTTTGAATGCCGCCACGGCATTCCGGGCGGCTTCAAGATTGTCAGTTCTGTATTTCGCCACAACGATACGTGATTGCGCGTATTGTTTTTCGAGCGACGTCGACGCCATGTCATCGAGTCGTTCGTATGCCGTAATTGCCCGATCATACCGCCCGCTCTCAAGCAGCAGATCGGCGGCGTTGCGTTGCGCGGCACTCCCATCCTTCATCCCGCCCGCCTGCTGAAGATACGCAGTAGCGAGATCAATTTTGCCCTCATCGCGATACATCTGTCCCAGAGCGAAATACACTTCTCCGATATGACTTCCATCAGGGTGTTCGGAAGCATAACGCAGAAGCATGCGTTTCGCCGCGGTGCGCTCCCTGGCGCGGGCGAGGGTCTGCGCATGGAGGAAGAGAAATTCCTGCACGACATGATCACCGAGGAAGGGATTGTTTTCAGCCATCGCGAGGGAGCGTGCCGAGCGCGACAATGCAGGTTGCATCGATCCGGCACCCACGAGCGCATCGATGGCAGCGATACGCGCGGAGTCCGCCAGATCACTGTACACAAAATCCGTCATCAGCCGGTCATAACGCCGGACCGCTTCCTCATACTGTCCGACACGTGCCAGCAATCGGCCGTGCAGCAGCAGTGCTGCGGCGATATGAGTCCCATTCGGTGCGCGATTTTCATAGGAACGCAGATCCGCAATCGCCTCATCGAAATTGCGCAGTTCCGCTCTGCTACGCGCCCTGCCGAACCAGGCATCCACCCCAGTTGAAGATGATCCGGTGGTTTCTATCACGTTGGTGAATTCCTTTTCGGCGTCCTCAGCGCGGCCCATCGTCAGCATCGCATTCGCATACGCGACGAGTACTTCCTCGCGATGCTTCGCCGGATTGCGTGCAAGGAAGGCTGTCGCAGCATCGAGCACTTCCGTGGGTGTGCCCGAGGCGGATGACAATTGGAACATGGCGAATGCCAGGGCATCGTAATCCTCGCCCGTCGTGTATGTGGAAAAGAATTCTTCACTCCGTTGCCTGGCCTCGACAATATCACGCATGCCGCGCTGGGCGAGGCGGATGGTCGCAAGTGCGGAACCGAACGCCGCCTCCCTGGCCTCCGCGTCGCGCGCACCCTTGCGCATTGCGGCGGCATAGTGTTTCGCGGCACGTTCGAAATCACGGATGTGTTCGAGATACACACGGCCGAGCAGCAGATCCACTGCACCCTGCTCCGGTTGTTCATTCATCACCGCGATCACTGCCGCGAGCTGTTCAACCGCCTTACCCGCATCTCCCCCCCCGGCCTGCTCGAGCATGCGCAAGCGTTCCTGCGCCTTCGCGCCCAGATCCGATGCGGGATACTGCAGCAAGACCTGACGATACGCCTCGGCTGCCTGCAGCGCTTGATCCTGCTTCTCGAGTGTCCGCGCCCGGCCATACTGTGCATCATCCGCAATACGTGTCAACCCATAGCGTTCAATGACCGCCGCATACTGTTCGAGCGCGGCGGCATAGTTCCGGAAATGTTCTTCCTCAATTTCGGCAATACGCAGAAGTGCGTATGCTGCACCCTCGTCATTGGGGAACTGCTGCAGGTACTGGCGATAGCGGCTGACAGCCGCAGCATAATTGCGGCCCTCCCTTGCAGTTTGCGCCATTTCCACCAGCAGGATACGACGATCGTAGCTGATCAGCGTATCGGTGTAGAGGCGGTTGAGCCAGATTTCCGCCTGTGCGAACTCTCCGGCCCGCCGTGCCGCTGCCGCGGCATCGCGGTATGTGCCGGGTGCGATCGCCTCACCGCCGACATCACGCAGGAGGCGTTCATAGGCGTCGAGCGCGGCAGAGGCGTTTCCAGAGGACATCGCGGTTTTCGCCGCGCCGATAAAGGCCTTCCTTCGAATTTCTGCCGGAATCGATGTATTCCCCGCGACGGCATCGTACTGTGAGCTGGCGCCGTCATAGTCCCTGAAGGTCCGAAGCATGTCTCCGAGCTTCACCTGTGCTTCGTATGATGCGGTAGTCCCGGGAAAGCTGCTGATGACTTCACGGAAACGTTGCTCTGCTTCCGTGCGGTTTCCGAGTTGTGCCTGGGCCTCTCCGATGGCCGCGATGATTCGGGGACGCATTTCCGCTGAGACCGCTTCGGTCCTCAGTCTGTTGAATTCCCGTAATGCGCGTTCCGCTTCGCCAGTGGCAAGAAACAGTTCCGCAAGCGCGAATTGTGCATCGTACCGAACCTCCGAACTCGGATATTCGAGAAGAATGGCATTGAGTACGGTCCGGGCGTTCTCATAATCACCTGCATCGAGGAAGTGACCACTCGCCACCAGCAGTGCCTGCGGGGCACGCGCACTCTTCGGATGAAACGCCTTGAGCTTGGCGAAGGCCTCTCCCGCTTCGGCATGATTGAATTCGGCGGCATAGATTTCGCCGAGATTCCACCAGGCATCCGGTGCACGGGAATGATCGCGATAACGAATGGCGAAATCCTGGAATGTGCTTTTTGCCTCTCCATATTTTTTCGCCTCCTTCTGGAGCAACCCGAGATAGAATCTCGCTTCGACAGCGCTGGCCGTGTTCGGAAAGCGTTCGATGAAGCTATGGAACTGGTCTTCCGCCTGGGCGTGGAGTCCGTCATTGTACAATTGTATGGCCAGTTTGAATTCCGCGCTTTCGCGTGTGTCCTGCGCGTGCGCAGTGGGCGATGCAAGCGCCTGGATGGTCACAAAGAGAATCGCAAAGAGACGAAGGTTCATATTGGGCTATACATGATGTTGATAAAAAAGAAACATATCGAATTGCACGGGGAGAGGCAAGGTGGGGATACGGACACAATACAGGGGACTCTTTTCAGATCTCGACACAATCCGAAGCATGGCACAGGATCTGTCTTGTCAGTCATGAAAATTCTTCTTTTCTTGTAAGGATATAATCGCCCCCCGTTCACATTCGCAGGAGAACTCATCGTGTCTACCCCCCTCAACGAACTCGAACCAAAAGAACTCTGGCAACACTTTCACGGCCTGACGCAAATCCCGCGTCCTTCGAAAAAGGAAGAGAAAATTCTTGCCTACCTCAAGAAACTCATCACCGATCTCGGCCACACCTACGCGCAGGACGATACAGGCAATCTTGTTGTGCGGAAAGACGCCACGCCCGGATACGAACAGGCACCCATGGTACTGATTCAGGGGCATGTGGACATGGTCTGCGAAAAGAACAAGGACACGGAATTTGATTTTGACAATGACCCGATCGCCGCATATGTCGATGGCGAATGGGTAACAGCAAAGGGCACGACGTTGGGCGCCGATAACGGCATCGGTGTCGCTGCGGGACTTGCCGTACTCGAATCCAGCGACCTCGTCCATCCTCCGATGGAATTCCTCTTCACTGTCGACGAAGAAACCGGTCTGACCGGTGCGAAAGGCCTCAAACCAGGTTTTCTGAAAGCCGATATCATGCTGAACCTTGATTCGGAAGAAGACGGCGCCCTCTACGTCGGATGCGCGGGCGGCATGGACACCGCCGGCGTGCTCACGATGAAAAGCAAACCCGCACCAGAAACCCATGAAGCAGTGGAAATTGCGGTTGACGGCCTGAAGGGTGGACATTCCGGACTCGACATTCACACCGGTCGTGGGAATGCGATCAAATTCCTCACCCGTGTCCTCGCCGGCCTGAGCAAGGATTTCCCCGGTATCGCCTTCTCCGGGATGATTGGCGGCAGCAAGCGGAACGCCATACCCCGCGAAGCAGAAATGACTGTGTACGTGCCGCAAACCGACACCGATGCCATCCTCGGAAAAGTCAATGATTTCACACGCACCTTTTTCAACGAAATCGGCACCGTCGAACCCGATCTGAAAGTACTCGCCAAGCGTGTCAAAGGCAACGGACAGGTGATGGATGATTTGCAATTCGCCACCTTGCTCGATGTACTGCAGGCCTTGCCGCATGGAGTACTCAAAATGAGCGCGGATATCGAAGGACTCGTCGAAACCTCGACCAACCTGGCCACCGTCAATATACAGGGCGAGAAGCTGATCGTCGGCAGCAGCCAGCGCAGTTCCGTCGAATCCGAAAAATTCGACGCCGTCGCAATGGTGCAGTCGGTGTTCCGTCTCGCTGGCTTCGAAGTGGTGATGGGAGACGGCTACCCGGGCTGGAAACCGAACATGGAATCGCGCGCGCTCAAGTTCGTGCGGGCAAGTCACAAGGAGCTGTTTGGCAAGGATCCGGAGATCAAGGCCATCCATGCGGGACTCGAGTGCGGGCTGATCGGGGAAGTCTATCCGAATATGGATATGATTTCTTTCGGTCCTACGATCCAGGGCGCGCACAGTCCCGATGAACGCCTCAACATCCCGACGACGGAGAAGTTCTGGCATCTCATCGTCAAAACACTTGAGAACGTAGCCAAGAGCAAATAACTGTACCACCACCGGCTTCGACGGTGTTACAGTGCAGTAGACGAACGGCGTCCATGTATCCGAAACGTGGACGCCGTTCCCTTTCACAGCAATATATCTCATGTCGTACAGTCATGCGTTCCATTTCCACTGTGCCACGATCCCGAAGTCCGTCCGGCCAGCGTTCCAGATAGTATCTCCACTCCCACGTATGCAAGGCAATCCCGTTTCCGTCACGCTGCCGTTCCGACGCGCCCCCTCCTGATGTCGTCGTCCCGCGTATTTTTCATTCGCAAGGAATAGAGATATCCCTTATTTTGACCACAGACTGGAATCTCTCGCTCACCAGGAGGTACTGTTTATGGCTATTGTGCTCAAAGGCTCGAATCTCACTGTCGACACCCTCGTTCGCATCGCACGCGACAACGAGCCTGTCGCATTGCATCCCGACGCACTGCAACGCATCAGGACCTGCCGCACGATGTTGGAGGAAAAGATCGCAGACGGAGAAATCATGTACGGCCTCAATACGGGGATAGGGGAGTTTTCCGAGGTGGTGCTCAGCGACGAACAGGTGTCGGAATTCCAGAAATATCTGATTTACAATCATTCCGCCGGTATCGGAGAACCCGCGCCTGTCGAATATGTACGCGGCGCGATGGCAGGCCGCATCAATGTTCATGCACATGGCAACTCCGGCTGCCGCCCCGAAATCACGCTGACATTGATAGAGCTTCTCAACAAGGGCGTCACTCCCGTAGTCTGCCAGAAAGGATCGGTCGGGGCCTCCGGAGATCTCGCCCCGATGTCCCAGGTCGCCCTGCTCATGATGGGAGAGGGAGAAGCATGGTACAGGGGAGAACGAATGCCCGGAGGAAAGGCGATGGAAGCGGCAGGTATTCCGGTCCCTGGCTTACAGGCGCGTGACGGACTTGCCACTATCAATGGGTCGAATCTCCTGACGGCCATGAGTGCGATTCATCTCTATGACATGAATCACTGGCTGATGCAGGCGGAGATTGCAGCAGCCATGTCGCTCGAAGCCCTGCTCGCCAATCTCAAACCCTATGACACCCGTCTGCATGAACTCCGCGGTTTCCCCGGTGCGGTGCGCAGCGCTCAGGCCATTGCATCGTATATCGAAGGCAGCGACCTGCAGACCGGAAAAATGAAGGTCAAGGTGCAGGACGCCTACTCGATGCGCTCGACCCCGCAGGTCATCGGTGCAGCACATGATGCCGTCGCCCATGCGAAACTCCAGGTGGAGATAGAACTGAACGGTGTTGGCGACAACCCGATCTTTTTACCTGAAGAAAAACTCACCCTTACCGGAGCCAACTTCCAGGGGACGCCCGTTGCGTTGCCAATGGACATGGCGGGAGCGGCAATCACCATGGTGAGTGTTCTTTCCGAACGGCGGCTCAACCGCCTCTTGAATCCGGCGTTGAGCGTTGGCCTTCCGGCCTTCCTCACAAAGGGCGCGGGCATGTTCTCCGGCTTGATGTTGAGTCAGTATACAGCGGATTCCCTGATCGTCGAACAACGTATGCTCTCGGCGCCCGCCTCGATACAGTCGATTCCCGCTGCCGCCGATCAGGAGGATTTCGTTTCGATGGGAATGAACACGGCGATCAAGAACGCACAGATACTGGAGAATGCCTGCGGCGTCCTCGGGATAGAATTCATCGCCGCCGCACAGGCGCTGGACTTCCGCGAATTCACGCATGGGGCTGGCGTTGAAAGAGCCCGCAAGGTAGTGCGCCGCCATGTCGCGCACCTCGATATCGATCGTCCTCTGTATCCCGATCACACGACGATGAAAGAAGTTGTGCGTTCCCGTGAAATTCTCAATGACGTGCTTACACAATTGAACCGGTAATCATGAAATTTCTCCCCTCACAACTCGCGTACTTTCTGCAGAATAAAACCACGCGACGAAATATCCGTGCCCTGGCGCGATTTCTGCTGGTACTCTCCTTGCTGGTAATCACGTACAGCGTTGTCTTTCATTACCTGATGGCAGCCGAAGGTGCCGAGCACAGCTGGATCACCGGCTTCTACTGGACGCTCACGGTCATGTCCACACTCGGATTCGGCGACATCACCTTTCACAGTGATATGGGCCGGGCATTTTCAATTATTGTTCTTTTCTCCGGTATTATATTTCTTCTGATTCTTCTGCCCTTCACCTTCATTCAGTTTTTCTATGCTCCGTGGCTGGAGGCACGTACACGTTCCCATGCCCCGCGATATCTACCGGCTGACAGCAGCGGCCATGTGCTGCTCACCTTTTCGGATCCTGTCGGTATGAGTCTGATAGAGAAACTCAGAAGTTATCAGACGCCCTACGCCTTGCTGGTCGAAGATTTGAAGACCGCACTCGATCTGCATGAAGCAGGCATTCGCGTCGTACTTGGTGATCGGGATGACCCGGAAACCTACCGGAAGCTGCAAATAGACAAGGCCGCATTGGTCGTCGCGAACGGGAGTGATGAAAGCAATACCAACATCGTCTATACTGTGCGGGAGCTCAATCCGGACATCCCTGTCATCTCCCTTGCTGATTCCCCCAATTCGGTCGACATCATGGCACTGGCGGGGAGCACCTTCACACTGCAGCTCAGAGAAATGCTGGGGAAAGCCCTGGCCCGCCGGACAGTCGGAGGAGAGACCCAGGCGAATATCATCGGTCGATTCGACGAACTGGTGATTGCCGAAACCCCGGTGAACGGAACACATCTCGTCGGAATGACACTCGGGAAAAGTCGATTGCGGGAGATGTCCGGGGTCAATGTCGTCGGTGTCTGGGACAGAGGGGTGTTCCAGTCTCCGCGACGGGAAACAGCGATCACCAACTCCACCGTGCTGGTGCTGGCCGGGACGGAAGCACAGCTTGCCCGCTTTGACAAACACGTTCCCGCCACGGCCTCTTCGTCACCCTACATCATTATTCTTGGCGGTGGACGCGTCGGGCGGCATGTTGCAGCCGCGCTGCGCGAACGTGGACTGGATCATGTGATCATCGAACGGAATCCCGCCGAAATCCGCGACGACTCCCCGTATGTTCTGGGTTCAGCCGCGGATCTCGGTGTGTTGCAACAGGCGGGCATCGAGAGGGCCACTTCGGTGGTCATCACCACACAGAGCGATGATACCAACATCTATCTGACGATATACTGCCGGCATCTTCGTCCCGATGTTCACATCATCAGTCGCACGACAATGGATCGGAATATCTCCACACTCCATCGCGCTGGTGCCGACCTGGTTCTTTCCTACGCGTCTCTCGGATCGAATGCCATTATCAACTACCTTCAGCACAGTCGCATCATGATGTTGGCCGAAGGTCTTGATATTCTGCGCATCCCCGTACCGTCCTCCCTCCAGGGGAAAACACTGCAGGAATCGAATATTCGCGCGAAAACCGAGTGCAGCGTCATTGTACTGCGTCACAACGATAACACGATTATCAATCCCGAACCGAAAACCGCTCTGCTTCGGGATATGGAAATGCTGATTATTGGAAGTATCTCATCGATCCGCAATTTCCTGGGTGAATACAACATCACCCTCAGTGACACCTTTCACTGATCACGACAGAAGCGACCGTCAGGCAATCTCCTGAGCGTGATGTCGTACTGACAGCAGCTTTCATTCCTCTCTTCCGGTCCGGGATCGTCAGTCTGTGACCTCATCGCTGATACTCCGGCGATCGACTTCAGAGGTCAGGCAGATGTATCCTTCGTCTGTCCCGGAAGATCCATGCTGTCAACCGATCGGCACGTCGTCCCTCCGTCTGCTCCAAAGCTTATACAGCTCCATGACGACAAGCACCGAAGCAGCTGCAGCCCCGAACTTCAACCATTTCTCGATGGACAGCGACTGTGTTTCCAGAATGAACTGGAAGAACGGGACTTCCGTCGCGACGATATGGAGACTAAAGGCAAGTATCATGCCAACCAGCAAGACACGATTGTTCTTCCATGGCACAGCAAACGCCGACCGATATTCGGATCGACAGTTCAGCACATGGAAAAACTGCATAAGCACCAGAACAGTGAGCACACCACTTCTTGCGCTTGCTTCATCCCACCCGTTACCGAGCAGAAGCACCCACACGGCGTAACAGACAAGTGACATGGTAAGGCCACTGAACGCGACCTGTTCAATCATCTTCCTGTTGAATATCCCTTCTTTCGGACTCCGAGGCGGCATACGCATCACCCCTTTCTCGCCAGCCTCGAAGGCAAGCGCGACATCCTGAATACCGTTGGTGACGAGATTCAACCAGAGGATCTGTACGGCTAACAGGGGAATGGGATATCCGGTGGCCACGGAGAGACCGAGCAAAATCAACTCTGCCAGACCGGTTGAAATCAGCAGCAGCGTCACTTTCCTCACGTTGGCGTAGGCATGGCGGCCTTCCTCCACACCCGCAACGATGGATGCAAAGTTGTCATCGGTAACGATCATCGAGGCGGTATCGCGTGCGACATCCGTCCCCGATCCCATGGCCACACCGATATTGGCCTTGCGCAAGGCGGGAGCATCGTTGACACCGTCGCCGGTAACTGCGACAAAGTCCCCGATATGCATCAGGGCGTCAACAATTCGGAGCTTGTCATCCGGTGTCACCCGTGCGAACACCCGTGCTTTCTTCACCTTCTCATAAAATTCCGGTACGTCATACGAACCAATATCTGCCAGATCCTGCCCGCTGACGACATGCTCCCTCTCTCCGGCGATACCGAGTTCACTGGCTATCGCATATGCGGTGGCAGGATGGTCGCCAGTGATCATGACGACCTTGACGCCCGCGTTGTGGGCTTCATCGACAGCGTCCTTTACTTCCGGCCGCAGTGGATCGATAAAGCCGATCAATGCTGCCAGTTTGAGTGCTGGCATGGTATCGGAGTTCAATTCGTCCGGTACATTGTCAGTATTGCCCATCGCGAGAGCCAGTACGCGATAGCCGCTCTCTGCCATGTGCTCCGCCTGCTCGAGTATTTTCTCACGGTCCAGTGTCCCATCTCCGTCGGCCGTCTCCACTCCATCACAGAAGTGCAGGACTTCTTCTACCGCTCCCTTGACCGCAACCTCATTCCGGCCGCCTACTTCATAGACAGCGGCGGCATAACGGGTTTCTGACTCGAACGGGACGTCCACCGTCAGGGGATACTCTCGACGCAGTTTCATCGGATCGAGGTCGAGCTTATAGGCAAATGCGAGCAGTGCCACATCCATGGCGTCACCGGAGTGCTCCCATTTCTCATCCTCACGGGAAAGCGACGCCTCATTACACAGAGAGACTGCCCGGCCGAGACGCTGTATTCTGTCACGCATGGCATCGGAAAGCACGTCCCCTCCCTCCTCTGTCACCCCGCCATCACCGTTATACCCCTGTCCTTGCACCTCAAGGGTGATTCCGTCCGGCAACAGTACGGACTTGACCGTCTGTTGATTGACTGTCAACGTACCGGTTTTATCGCTGGCGATTGTTGTACAGCTTCCCAGGCTTTCCACTGCCGTCAATTTCCGTACGATAACATGACGACGCGCCATGCGACCCGTTGCGAGGGAGAGTGCGACGGTCATGGCGACGGGAAGTCCTTCCGGAATTGCCGAGACGGCCATGGCGATGACAAGAATGAATACTTCATCGAGCATCATGCCACGTCCGAAGGAAATTGTGCCCAACAGTGACGCGAAGGCCAGGACAATGACGCTGATCTGTCGGGCGAAACGCTCCATGCGAATAACCAGCGGCGGTTTGGCACCGGTCTCATCGGTTACCGAACGGGCAATTTTCCCCACTTCGGTATAACTACCCGTGGCGACCACCAGTCCAAGACCTCTGCCTGCCAGCACGGTCGCACCGGCATAAGCCATGTTCAACCGGTCACTGACCGGCGTTTCCTTGTCGAGCAGTTCCGTGTTCTTTTCCGCGGCGATGGATTCACCGGTCAGAAAGGCCTCATCAATTTTCAGATTGTTACTCTGCACCAGGCGCATATCCGCTGGCACCTTATCCCCCGACTCGATGAGTACCACGTCGCCCGGAACCAGTTCCTCGGCGGAAATCAGCTGCTGTCTGCCGTCACGACGTATCAGTGCCTTGATCTGCAGGAGTTTCTGCAGGGAATGCGCGCTCTGTTCCGCCTTGTACTCCTGAATCGTCCCGATTACCGCATTGAGAATGATGACAGCGAAAATGAACAGAGCATCCTTGAGGTCATCCATCAACAGTGCAACAATACCGGCGATCAGGAGAATGTAGATCAGCGGAGATTTGAACTGGTGGATGAACACCTCGATCAGTGTTGGTGGACGCTTGGCGGGAAGGACATTTTTCCCGAACTCCCGTTGCCGCTCCTCAACCTGGTCCTCGGCTATTCCGTCGTCCGTGGTCTGTAGTTTACAATAGACTTTTTCATCCTCAAGTGCATGCCATGCCAGCGGTTCGTTGGACCGTTTCGACAACTCGATGCGCTGAACATCCAGATCCTCAATTTTCATACCCATTCTCCTTGTATCTCACAATGCTGCGATGGCTCGGTGCCTCGGATCGGGCTCACGGGTGGGACGTTACGTCCTTCGCCCGCAATATATCCTACTCACGGAATTTCCATCTATTCTGTTTATAGTACAAATTCCAGCTGAAATGCTCAAGTATGACGATAGCAGGATACGGCGTATACGGAATATGTCGCTGGGGCCCTTGCGGCAGGGTCAGTACAGCCTTCACTCGATTGGGAACGTGTGCGCCCAGCAGACGGTCTCAGCCGATCACCACTGTCCAGGGACGCACTTCCCAGGACGTAACCAGACCGTTCCGCACATAAACATCACCACGCGCGAACGTCTCTATGTCCCTCGGTTCGGTATTCTTGAACACGAGCAAGGCCATATCGGCCGGTTCGGCCAGGGCACCGGCGAGGAACAACTCTCCGCGCTCATGCGCCGCACGTGCATAGGAAAGATGTTCGTCACGAAACGCTGCACGACGCGCGAGGTAGTCTGGAGCCGTGTGATAGATGAGAATATGATACATACTGTGATACCTGCTGTTTCATGAAGTCAAAACCGGCCGTGATCTACAAGGTGAGGTCTTGTTTGCGCGGTGAGAATTCCGTAAGGAAGCTGTCCCCCATGCGACCGCTCTCCTGGATAAAATGTGATACGACCCGAACCCGACAAAATTCGATCTCCATATCTTCGGTTCCATACGGGTAACACTGCGCGTCAGCTTCAACACTTCGTACGTATCTGTGCGGCGCCGTTCGTTCTCAACGCCGTTGAGGGAGACCTCGCGGCATCTGTACCGGTCATTTTCGTTTTCAATTCCGCCATATGTAATTCATGACAACTGTATCCCGGGACATGGGATAGACGGAGCCTGGATTCAATCCATAGGTAAACGCCAGTCCGCGAATTCTTCTTTCGGAAAGGGACCGGGATGTGCAATCAGTGCCCGCGCCGCATCGACTTTCTCCCAGACATTCCACAGCAGCACGCCGCGTACGCGATCTCCGTCGAGATAGTATACGATGCCCTGCCGGTAGGGTTCTTTCCAATCGATCATAGTCGCAAGCTGCGCATCGAGTTGACCGACAGCCTCGTACCCGAGGTCGAAGAGATCCGAATAAAACATGGGTAGATGCACATAGGCCTCGGCTTCTTCACCACGGTATTGGAGGATCATGTTTCGTCCCGCCTGCTTTCCCATGGTCATGGCATTGTCTTCATGCTCGACGCGGACATGCCGGTCGAATGCGGCATACGGAAACGAGGCTACATCACCCGCAGCATACACATCGTCCGCGTTCGAACGCAAAAAGCAGTCAACGACGATACCGTCGCTGGTATGTATTCCGGCCTGTTCGGCCAAGGTTATATCAGGCTCTATCCCGATGCCCGCCACGATATGATCGGCCTCGTAGCTTTGCGCAAGATTCGTGCGGATCACAAAGTGTCCGTTTCTTTCCTCGATCCCTTCCACTGAAGCGCCGGCCTGCACGTCGACATTTTTTTTCCGGTAGTAATCATTGAGCCACACAGAGAGTTCCTCCGGAAAAATGCCACCGCCGATACCCATTTCCGGAAAGAGCATGGTCACCTGTTCGCCATTGCGGGCGAGTGCCGCTGCAATTTCCGATCCGATGAACCCCCCGCCGATGATGACCATGCGCTGCCCTTTGCCGCAATGTGCACGCAGCGAATGGTAATCAGACTCACTGCGAAAATACTGCACATGTCCTTCATCAAAGGGCAGCTTCCGTACACGTCCACCGGTGACAAGCAGCAGTTTTTCATAGGTATACTCCTCGCCCTGGGTATTGCGGATGCGATGCCGCACTGGATCGATTTCCTTGATCCGCTCACCGAGGTGCAGGTTTGTATTGGCATCAACATCTCCGAGCAGCGCATCTTCGAACGCTCCATTGCTCCAGAGATCCTTGCTCAATGCGGGACGACGATACGGAGCAGTACTTTCCTCGCCGAAAACGCCGACAGGGCTCTGCGTGTCGAGCTCCCGTATTCCCTGCACCGCGGCATGCGCCGCCATCCCACCGCCGACAATTACATAACGATACGCGTTCATTTTCAACCTCCACAATAAGAATACAAACAAGGCGCATTCCGGAGCGGAGTCTCTCTTTCATAAGCCGGATTCCGGCCGGAGTAACGTACCAGTCATTACAACCATCTTTCCGTCAATACAATTCCATCGGATCCTGCCGTGGCAGCGGTACGCCGCACAGTCGCCTTCGGATTGCTGCTTCGTGGCTGTCGATGCGGGAAATGACTTCGATACGTTGTGTGGGCGTCGGGACGTGGCTGTCCGGTCGAAGGGAAGCGGCAGCGAAGCGCATGATTTTTCTTATCTTTGCATGATGAACCGTTCCGACACAGACAGTTAGTAGCTCGCAATGATGAACAACACTGATATTTCCCGAACAACGACAATCATGCTGCCTGCCGTGCTTCCACCGAAGAAGGAGTTTCAACCCGGTATACGCAGAGCGCCGAATCGCGGTCTCGATCTCTCGAAGCACGAAATCCGTACTGCATTGAAGAATGCGCTGCGCTATGTTCCCATGGAGCTGCACGCTGTCCTCCTCCCGGAATTTCTCGATGAGCTCCGGAGCATGGGACGCATCTACGGGTACCG
>JAGTUW010000302.1 GCA_018224345.1 Bacteroidota bacterium | reverse complement strand
GGCAGGACGCGAAATCCAGACTTCTATTTCCTTTATGTACAGATCCGGCCGCACGACGACCGGGGAATTTGAATTTGGAAACAGCGCACGGTAATTGTAATAGGCTTCGTACGGGGATTCGCCCGAGGCCTGATCGACATCGCGATAGGCTTGATCGATGAAGTAATGGTTGTCGGAGTATTCAAAGGCCTGTCGCTCAAAGGTTTGCTCCTGTGCACCACCGTTGATGGCGAGACGCGCGGATTCTCCCTTTTTCTGTGAGGCGATGGTCTGCATGCGCAGCGGGCCCAATTGGAATTCCGCTTTCAGACCGAACAGGGCACCACTGCCCTGAATCAGGCTCGTCGGTGTCTGCAGCGACACGTTCCCCGCTTCGACCGACTGAATGATTTCATCCTCGTAGCCGGTGTATTTGATTTTCAGTTGATTCTCGTAGTCGAACGTGCGTTCGGTACTCCAGTCGGCACGGATGCTGAGCTTGTCGCCGACGAGACCGTTGACATTGATCTGCACTTGCTGCCGGAAATTCGGGGAGAACATTGTTGGGCGGAGAAACACGGATTCCTGATCCGAGCTTTCGATACGAAAGCCCGCATTGATATCAATGGCTCCATTGATGCGCACACTGATCCGGCTGCGATCGCCGAAAATGCTCATCAGTGGATTCGGGGCGACAGGAATATCGATTTCGGTGATATTCCGCATCAGATTCTCGAGGGGATCGACCTCCTCAAACGCATATTCCGATGCTTTTTCCGCTGTACGCCGTTCCCGTTCGTATTCGTAGCGGGCGGCGATATAATCCTCCAACGTCATGCGGTAAGGAATGCGAACATCTTTTCCATTGATGACTTCACGGATCAGGACCATCCCGCTTTCCGGATCAACGGTGACGATGCGTTGAATTCCGCGTGTTGGTTGCAGATACAATGGTGAGAGCCGGGAAGGAAAAGGACGGGCCATGGATAACGGTCGCGGTCGCGGAGGAAGAAATTTTGCGCGATTGGTCGAGTCCGAAGGTGGAATATCAAGACCGCCGGGGCCGTCGGGGTCATCAGGTCCGTCTGCCTTGTCGGTCCTGACGGGGTTTGCATGCATGCGATGCAGAGAGGAAGCGAAGGAGGCCAGTCCGAGATCAACGGAGAAAGGATCGACGATTTCGAAATCCGTGGTGCCATCCATCGCGGTGTTCATATCGTCTGCCCACAACGCATTGGATACAGTTGCATCGGCGGTTCCCGGCATATCCGTCTCCGCCGTGCGTTCGTTCATTTCTATACTGGTGGCCAGCGTGGCAGTGTGCTGTGCGGACATCTCCTGATTGAAAGCGTCCGTCATCGCCGGGCGGCCGGGCGTCCCCATCGACGTTCCCATTCCTGCCTGCACGAAGTCATTCCATTCCATGGCGCATTCGATGGTGATGACAGGCATGCGAAACACGGCTTCGACAGAAGCACCGAGGAAGAACAGAAAGGAAAACGCGGAGAAGCCGAGTAGTGATGCAACCGAGCGCGCTTGAGAGAGCCATGGTTGCAGGACGGGCATACCATTCCCCCGCCCCGCTCGCGGAGAATTAATGTTCATACGTGTCAGGTTGAAGTTCAAACGTCTGCCGCTGTGTGCGTTACACGAGATGTCATGACGTAGCGATCAGTGCGATAGAAACCTCTTGGCCGTTGGAATGCATATGGAGAACTGTGTGGGGAGGATCGTGATGGATGACCGTGTCCCGGAACGATTCTCAGGTAACTGGTAAAATTAGAACATGGCGTGTTCTGGTGCAAGGGACACAATGGCAGAAATTCGGTATATTCAACCTTGACACGGCGACTGCATTTCATCATCCGGTGGGGTCCCGTTACTTCGGGACGGGCCTGGCAAGGATGATTGTCCCGGCGTCAAACTATTTTCAATGATAGAAAGAACAGCAGACGAAAGCAATGGAAAACCGCATGCGCCCATTCCCGTGGTAGTTGCGGACAGGCACGTTATCAGACAATGATTCTCTGGCGACACATACTGCGAGCGCATATAGGGCCTTTCATATTTGCAAATGCGGTCATTATATTCCTTTTCCTTCTTCAGTTTCTGATGAAGCGTGCGGGTGACCTGGTGGGAAAGGGCCTCAGTGTCTGGGTCATTGTTGAATTGATCGGCTTGAATCTTGCGTGGATACTGGTACTTTCCGTGCCCATGGCCGTGCTTGTCGCAACGTTGATGGCCTTCGGCAGACTTTCGGCCGACAACGAAATAACGGTGATGCGTACCAGCGGTATGAGTCTGTACCGGATGATGGCTCCCGTATTGCTGGCTGCGACTGCAGTGATGTTCGGTCTTCTCTGGTTCAACAACAGCGTGTTGCCCGATGCCAATGTCAGATTGCAGACGCTGATGACCGACATCGTACGCATCAAACCCACGCTATCCCTGCAGGCGGGAGTATTCACGAATGAACATGAATTACCAAGTTACCGCATTCTCGTGCGTCGGACCTTCGAGAAAAGCAACGACCTGGAGGGCGTGACTCTCTACGATCTCTCCGATCCGGAACACGCGGTGGTGCTGACTGCAAAAAGCGGAACAGTCAGTTTCTCGGCCGATTACAGCCGTATCATCATGGATCTCCGTGACGGAGAGATTCACGAAGTCGACAATAAGACCTTTCTGGATTACAGAAAGCTGCGTTTCGAGCGTCATCGGGTAACCATGCCGGCGAGCGGTTTTGGTTTTCAACGCAGCGACGCCTCCTCAACCCGTCGCGACGACAGAACGATGAGCGCACCGATGATGCAGGCGATTGTCGATTCCATAGATAAAGAAAGAGAAAGCAAGATCCGGAACGCTGAAGAACGTGTGGTCAGGCATCTGCGCGGATTTTTCCACGGCAATGTGGTGTATTACAGTGTCGCGCCTTCGCCATTCATGCCGGATATGCCTGTTGACAGGGATACGCTTGATGGTGATTCCGCTGTTGTCCGTGACACACTGGCGGCAGTGCACCGTGCACTCAATGACGCAAGGCAACTGCAGGCGCAGTCCATGGCGGAATGGAGTGGTATGGAATTCGATGTGCGGCAGATGGACCGCTTCCGGGTCGAAATCTACAAGAAGTACTCGATTCCAGTGGCCTCTCTGGTGTTCGCATTGATCGGTGTCCCGTTGGGCATGATGGCGCGGCGTGGCGGTTTTGGTGTCGGGGCTGGCTTGAGTCTCGGCTTCTTCCTCTTTTACTGGGCGTGTCTGATCGGAGGAGAGAAACTGGCAGATCGCGGCGAACTCTCTCCATTCTGGGGAATGTGGGTCGCAAATATCATTCTCGGCATCCTGGGGGTCATTCTCGTCTGGCGTTCAGCCCGTGAGACACGCATTATCGACTGGAGCGGCATCGCGGATTCCCTTCCCGGTCTTGCACGGATCAGGAAATGGCTCAGGAATGATGCTGTTGGTGACGGGGGGCCGCGATGACCAGGTTGGATCGATATATCGCCGTTCAGTTTCTCAAGATGATCGGTTTCGGTATTGTTGCGTTCAGTACAATTTTCATTCTTGTCGACATGATCGAGAATCTCGACAATTTCATCGATCAGGGGGTGGATGTCCAGACCATAGTGTTGTACTACGTGTATTTCATCCCCCATATCTTCAGTCTCATGGTTCCTGTCGCCATGCTGCTTTCCGTGCTGTTCACCGTGGGCCGCTTGAGCAACAACAACGAGTTGACCATCATAAAATGCGCTGGTGTTTCGCTCTACCGTTTCATGCTCCCATTGGTCGGTATTGGTGTATTGGTGAGTCTCCTCATGCTGGGCTTTGATGGCTGGCTGGTACCGCATATCAATACTGCACGGGTGAATATCGAACGCGAGCATCTCAAGAAACATGCCCAGATGCGCGGGAAGCACAATCTCTTTTTCCAGGAAGGAAAGAACAGAATTCTTACGCTCGATTACTACGATCAGCCGGCGGCCACAGCCCGCCGTGTCACTCTGCAGCAATTCGCGCAGGCCGACCCTACCGTGATGCTGCGACGTATCGATGCGGAGCGTATGGTGTGGAAAGATGAGGAAGGTGCCTGGATGATGTACAATGGTATACAGCGCGAATTTATCAATGACAGTTCCGTCACGGTCGAGGAACGCGAGTTGGTCAGTGCATTCGACAGTCTGGCGATGGGGCCGCTTGTTGTCACTCCCGACATCATCATCAGGATGCAGCAGAAACCGGAGGAAATGGAATTGGAGGACTTCCGCGGATATATCGAGCGACAGCGTCTGGCGGGGAGCGACATCACACGGCTGCGGGTAGACTATCTTGGCAAGATCGCCTTTCCTTTCGCATCCCTTGTCGTAGTATTTTTCGGGGTTCCGTTCGCATCGATGAAACGTCGCAGCGGTCTGGCCGTACAGTTCGGCATCAGTATCTTTGTCCTTTTTCTCTATATGGTGAGTCAGAAGCTCAGTCAGATTTTTGGCTATAACGGGCATATTCCCGCGCTCCTTGCCGCATGGTTGCCCAATCTGCTGTTCTTCACAGCTGGCATGGTGTTCATGATACGTGTGGAGAAGTGAGCTCAGTTACCGCTTCCGGTCAGGGAGAAGTTTTTGAAAGAGGTAATACGGAGTTTACAGGGATCATTCAGGATTTTTTCCGGGAGGATTCGATGAATTTCACGATCAAACCGCGTGCATCATCGACATCACCCTCAAAAGCCCTCCTTGCGCTGATATGTTGAGTCTTCATGTTTTTGATGGACGTGACAATGATTGAGATGTTTTTCCGCCTTGCAATTCAGGACATATCGAAGCTACATTATAAGGATATGGCTTTTCAACGAATCAAGGATCGATGATAATGACAAGGACGCTGAGGATAGCGCGTGAATTTCACTGGGAGATGGGACATCGCCTGCCGTTTCATCTGTCGGGTTGTGCCAACATTCACGGACATTCCTACAAGTTGTGGGTGGAGATTGAAGGACATTGCGACGCCAACGGTATGATGATTGACTACGGTGAAATGAAACAACTCGTCATGCCCGTCATCGACGAATTCGATCATTGTTTTCTCTGTGACGAAAACGATGATGTCATGTTGCGTTTTCTGAAGACAACGAATTTCAAATTCAAGGTTGTTTCCTTCACCACAACCGCCGAGAACCTGGTCTTCCATTTTCTTGACAGACTTTGGGAACTGTTCTCTGTTTTTCCACAAATTTCCGGTCTTCGTCTTCGATTGCAGGAAACAGACATATCCTATGCCGAAGCCGGGCGTACACGGGAGCAATGAATATTCTCTTCATGATTTTTCCGCAGGATTTCTGAAAACAATTGCATGTTGGAATCCTGTTTCATATTTTCCAGTATTCTGTTTGGCAACTTCACTTAAAGTAAACTCTGAGGTCGAAAATGAAATTCTTCATTGACAGTGCAAACATTGATGAAATTCGTGAAGCTGCCGGTTTGGGGATATTGGATGGAGTGACGACGAATCCATCGCTCGTTGCAAAGGAGGGGAAGGATTTCCGTCAATTGCTCGATGAAATTCTGGCGATTGTCGATGGTCCCGTCTCCGCCGAAGTGGTTTCCACCGATCAGGAAGGTATTCTCCGCGAGGCGCATGAGCTGGCGAAGATTCATGAAAATATCGTCATCAAGGTTCCCTTGATTCGCGAGGGACTCAAGGCAGTGCGGAGTCTCTCGGATGAGGGCATAAAAACCAACGTCACCCTCTGTTTTTCTCCGACGCAGGCGCTGCTTGCCGCGAAAGCCGGAGCCACGTACATCTCGCCTTTTGTCGGCCGTCTCGACGATATCAGCATTGATGGGATGGAACTCATCGAGCAGATCATCACCATTTACAGAAATTACGATTACCGGACGCAGGTACTCGTTGCCAGCATTCGCCATCCGCTACACATCCTGCAGGCGGGCTTGCTGGGTGCGGATGTTGCGACCATTCCGTTCAAGGTCATAGATCAGATGTTCGCGCACCCTTTGACCGACAGCGGGTTACAGCGTTTTCTCGATGACTGGAAAAAGAGTGACGCCCGTTTCGTATAGAACCCGGACTGCAATCACATTTTTTCACATACTCAACGGCCGATTGAAATGAAGCAAACACCGTTTCATGACATTCACTTGCAACTTGATGCCAAAATGGTCGAGTTCGCAGGATTCCACATGCCCATTCAGTACAAGGGCATCATTTCCGAACACAAACGCGTGCGCGAGAGCGTGGGTGTCTTCGATGTGACGCACATGGGTGAATTTGAGGTCCACGGCAGTGATGCGTTCTCTTTCGTGCAGAAAATGACAACCAATGATGTCGGCAAACTCGAGGAGGGCGCTGTACAGTATTCCACCATGTGTTACGAGCACGGCGGCATCGTCGATGATCTTCTTGTGTACCACTGCGGCGATTATATTCAACTTGTCGTCAATGCGTCGAATCTCGCCAAGGATTTTGCCTGGTTGCGGGATCATCTCGAAGGGGACGTACAGTTGATTGACCGCAGCGATGAAACGGCGTTGCTCGCGGTACAGGGGCCCCGGTCAGCCGACGTATTACGCAAATTGACCGACCTTCCCGTTGACGAAATGAAATATTACACATTCCGCTCCGGACAGGTGGCCGGTATCGACTGCCTTGTATCAAGAACCGGCTATACCGGCGAACTTGGGTTCGAGCTGTACTTCAAGGCCGATCCCGAGCCGGGCCGGCGTATGTGGGAAGCCCTGTTCGAGGCAGGAGCGGAGTTCGACATTGACGCAATCGGTCTCGGTGCCCGCGATACATTGCGACTCGAGGCCGGCTTCTGTCTTTATGGAAACGAAATCGATCAGACCACACTGCCGGTGGAAGCCAAACTCGGATGGATCACCAAGCTGGGGAAAGGTGAATTCATCGGTCGTGATGCGATTGTGAAGGCGAAGGAAGCAGGATTGAAACGGACCCTGGTCGGTCTCACGGTCGAAGGACGCGTCGTGCCGCGACATGGGTATGAAATAGCGGTGGACGGAGCAGTATGCGGACGGGTGACCAGTGGGACAAAATCACCTATGCTTGACAAGGGCATTGCAATGGGTTATGTCCCGGTCGAGCATTCCTCCGAAGGCAGTACCGTTGATATCATTATCCGCAATCAGCCTGTCCCCGCAACGGTTGTCAAAGTTCCATTCATCAAAAAGCAGTAACAAAGGGCAGGCAGGCGCTGTTTGTACGCGCCATGCACCTATCTATATCTATTGAGAAGAAAAAGCAAACATACTGCCGGCAGGAAAGAGACAGCGCAAACGCGATCGCCTCTGGACGCGAAGCGCAAGCTTGACATCATTGGCTTGCTGATGATGGCCACGGCCTTTCTGCTGTTGCTTGCACTGATTTCGCATAGTCATGCCGACGAGACCGTCGCGGACATCGGGTTTGCTGATTTTCTCCGGCTTTTTGGTGGCGATCCGGAAATTCAGGCACGCGCGGACACAACAACGAACTGGCTGGGTTTGTTCGGTGCCATTCTCGCCAACTTCTTCATCAACACTACCGTCGGGTATCTGTCGCTTGCATTTCCCGTGCTGTTGATGTTCTGGGGTTGGTCGATTCTTCGCCGCCGTGACCTGCGTGCACTTGCCTACTATACCAATTACACGTTGGTACTCATTCTGTTGTTGTCCACGTTTTTCGGTTTGCTCCGCCTCATTACCTGGATGCCCGAGCTCTCAGCCTCGTGGTCCGGTAACATCGGTGATTTCGTCGGTGGATTGATTTCGCGCCTGATCGGAACCACAGGTGGTATCATCGTCATCATGACGACTATTATCGTGTTGGCGGTGGTCGTAGTCGATTACGATATTCAGAGCACTATTGATCGTGGGCGACGCATGCTCGACTGGCTGAGAGCGACAATTACAGGCAAGGCCGGTGCCCTCAATGATGCCTTCAAATCGGATCGTGGGGCGACCGACAGCGGGCAGCAGGAGGAAACCCTCGCGGATGCAGCGGAGCGCCATCCAGCTGATCGTCCGGCCGGTTCCGCCCGACGAAGCGGGAAGCCTGCGGAAACGCCTTTGGCTCCGTCTCCTGCCCCGCCATTGAATGTATCGATCTCGAGGCAGCGCGCGGGTGCGGATACTGCTGCAGGTGCCGCGATGTCCGCCAGCGAGGAGGGGCTGCCACCGCGTTCGAACGGGGTTATCTCACGCGACTCCGTCGAGGGGCTCGGTTCACTACCGGGCGCGTCCGCTGCTGCTGCATCCGGAAGTTCTACCTCTCATGGTGCTCCGACGGGGCGTTCTTCGGTATCCGGGGTCAGGAGCGCAGCGGTACCGGAAAAGCATTCTTCTTCGCGCGAAACAACGTCTGACGGGAGTCCGTCGACCACAGAGGAGGCATCGGGAGAGCAGTCTGTCTCGCCACCGGGTCGGCGCGCAGATTCCGGATCAGGGGACGTGGGGACTTCGGAGCGTGCTGCGGCATTGTCCGAAGTGTTACCGAACGAACACGAGCGCAAGGCAGTGCAGGCTGCAGTCGCGCGCAAGGTCATGCAGACGACGGATGCCACCGATGCCGATGACCTCAACAAGCAATTGGCCGAGACCGAATTGCGGTACAGATTTCCCACTGCCGATCTGCTTGATCAGCAGGAGACGGGTAGCACTGTCTCCGATGATGAATTGCGTAACAAGGCGGCCCTTGTAAAGGAGAAGCTGGCGATATTCGGTATCGGAATTGAGAGTATCGCGGTTGCGCCGGGTCCTGTCGTCACCCTGTTTGAGCTTGTTCCGGATTCGAGCGTAAAAATCAGTAAAATCACTGCTCTTTCAGACGATCTCGCACTGGCGCTTGCTGCGAAGGGAATTCGCATTATCGCGCCGATTCCCGGAAAGAGTGCTGTCGGCATAGAGATACCGAACAGCACTCCCGAGTTGGTAAATTTCCGGAGTATCGTAACTTCTTCTGAATTCAAGGGGTCGAAGCATCGTCTGACGCTCGGGATGGGGAAATCCATCACGGGTGATGTCGTCTGCGACGATCTGGCGCGCATGCCTCATCTGTTGATTGCTGGTGCAACCGGTGCCGGCAAGAGTGTCGGGATCAACGTGATGATTACGTCATTACTGTACAGAATGAAGCCGCAGCAGGTCAAGTTCGTGATGATCGACCCCAAGAAGATCGAGTTGGCGCAGTATCGCGGGCTGAGCAAGCATTTTCTTGCTATTTGTCCGGATATCGAGGAAGAGATTATCACCGACCCTGCCAACGCCGTTATTGTATTGAAGAGTCTCGAGCTGGAAATGGACATGCGATACACGAAGCTGGCGAAGGCTGGTGTGCGGCATGTCGATGATTACAATGCGAAGGTAAAGGCAGGGCAGGTACGCGACAGCGAGTTGCTCAGGCATTATCAATTGCCATATATTGTGGTAATTATAGATGAGCTGGCAGATTTGATGATCACGGCCGCGCGTGAAGTCGAGGAACCGATTGCGCGGCTGGCGCAACTGGCGCGTGCGGTGGGTGTGCATCTTATTGTTGCGACGCAGCGTCCTTCTGTCGATGTCATCACCGGCGTGATCAAGGCAAATTTTCCGGCGCGCATCGCCTATCAGGTTGCGAGTCGTATTGACAGCAGAACGGTACTGGATGGTACCGGAGCAGATCAGTTGCTCGGGAACGGCGACATGTTGTTTCTGCCCGGGGGCCAGCCGAAGCCTGTCCGCATTCAGAATGCGTATCTTTCGACGGCCGAAGTCGAGCGTGTCGTGGAGTTCATCGGGAAGCAGCACGGATTTCAGCGGCCTTACATGCTTCCCTCGGTACGGGCACAGCAGAAGACGAAGACCCGCGAGGAAGAGATAGGCAGTGATGATTTGCTGTTCGAGGCAGCACGGTTAATCGTCCGTCATCAGCAGGGATCCGTTTCACTGTTGCAGCGCCGATTGAAGATCGGGTACTCACGAGCGGCGCGTATTGTCGATCAACTTGAAATGGCAGGCATTGTGGGACCTTACGATGGGAGCAAAGCGAGGCAGGTGATGGTTGAAGATGAAGGGCATTTGGAAGATATTCTGCAAACGTTGTGAAGGAGAACGCATGAAAAAGTCAGTATTGCTCTTCGTTTCGCTGTTATTGTTGCCTTTGTCGGTGGCAACGGCGGGAGAGGCGCGAAAGATCATCGAGAAAGTACAGAGTCAGTATGAACGCATGACCGATGCCAGGATTGAATTCACGCAGAGCGTGCGCTTCAAAGTCTCCCGCGCCGAGCAGAGCATAAAAGGGACACTGCTGTTCAAAAAGCCAAACAGATACAGAATAGAGACGGAGGAACGTACCGTCGTGACCGATGGTGTCACTTCCTGGTCATGGAACCCGCAGAATCGTCAGATGGTCATTGATAATTATCGGGAGGAGACGCATTCATTGTCGCCCGAGCAGCTTCTTCTCTCTTATCCGAAGGATTATTTTTCCACATTGATCGGAGAGGAGGCCCTCGGGCCGGTGAATACGTATGTATTGCGGTTGACACCAAAGGACGATAATTCTTTCGCCACGGCGATGAAGATATGGGTGAGCAAGGACTGGCTGATCCGCAGAGTGGAAATTACAGACATCAACGGTGCCGTAACGACATATGATATCGAGAGTTTCGTCATCGACACGAAGGTGTCGGATAATCAATTCGTATTCGAAGCTCCCGCCCAGGCGGAGATAATTGATTTGAGGTAAACCCGCCGAAGGCAGAAATTCTGTTGCTTGAGTCAAAGAGGAATGCAGAGAGTCGCAACGTCATTGAACCGTCATTCAGGTGAAACACGGGCGTCATATATTTGACGAAGCTTGGCTGCCCGGACTTAAGTCTTTGTATAACAAGGGCTTATATTTTGGCAGGGAATTTGCTGTATAAATGCGGACAGTAGAAAAGCCACGAAGCATCCGGAAACTGATGTTGTGGCGGAAGAGAAAAACAAAAATCGAGGTTTCAAGTGTTGATCGGCGAGTGCAATAAGAGTATATTACCGACTTCGTATTTTTGCACGAACGCGCCGATGTCCTCGAAACAGGCACTATCATTTTTTTCAATACATATCGGAGGTTCAAGGAAAGAAGGAATCAAATCATCACCAGACCAAACCACCAGGTTTACGCTTCAACCCATCAATCCTGACCCCATTTTCAATTCACTTAGGAGAATTTTCGAATGAAGAAAACCCTAACTTTTCTGTCTGTCTGTGCTCTCGTGCTGCTCTTCGGAACCAGTGCGAACGCGCAGATTCGTACAGTGACGGGCGACTTCTTCAACATCGTGCGCACCATCGAGCAGACAGCAGATTCCGTGACATTTGTTGCGGATACGTTGACGTTTGCCGATAGCGGTGGCGGTGTGGGCAATTTCAATCACAACGATTCGGTCGCTGTGATGTTTGTCCAGAATCGCTTCAAGATAGTCAACAACATGATCTCTCAGAGCATGTTCGACTATATTCGCGTGCGCATCGCGTCGCCGAGCCAGAATCCGAATCCGATACCTCAGATGACGCTGGCTCGTGAGGCATACAATGGTGTTATCACAAACACCCTTGCGCCTCCGCAGACCGATGGAGCGGTTTCCGGTCCCACGATCCGTGATCTGGGTATTCGACCGGTATACCGCCAAGTTGGAGATATTGCATCGTCAAGTCCTTTCAACAGCGATCCGAGTGCGCTCCGCCAGATCCTGTCGTTCCGGGTGGAAAACCCGACGGCCGGTGCGGACGTCATTCAAATGAAGAATATCTTCTTCAAGCCCAACATCAATAACCTGACTGGTCTGGCCGCTCCCCCGGACACGACCAAGGACACGCTTCGCGCGTATCTGCTTGACGGCAGCAGCGGTAACCCGCTTGCCTACGGCACTGTCATTCCGAGTGGACAGTTCTCTGGTGGTACTGACCTCGCAATTGTTCGACTGCTTCCGGGCACCACCCGCATTCTCGTGTGGGCCAATGACTCCGCGCAGGCAATCGATGCTGGTGAATACATTGGTTCCTTTGGTGATTACTCACGTGGTCGTTACTTCCTTGGTGACGATGGTTTGCCCTACGATCCGACGAATGTGTCGCATCAGTCGTTCCGTCCGGGCGCCACTCGTACCCTCGGTTCGACTACCGTGCTGAACCCCGATGTAGGTATGATGATTGACGGTTTGCCGCCCGAGCGCAATCCGCTTCGTCTGACCAATCTCTACCAGGCACTCGCGCCTGCAGGCTTCACCGAAGCCGGCTGGTATGTCGGTGTCAACCCGAATCCCGTCAACGGTCTCATCCCGCCGTATCGCGCGCTGGAGAGCAACGTGTCGGCCGATCCTTATCAGCCGGGTCTTGTCTCGTCCGCCGTCGATACGCTGCGCTTCCTCGATGCGTACGCGAACCGTACGTGGGACCGCAAGACCAAGCCTCAATTGAAGGCCCTCGCCTACACGATTCAGAATATCGTGCCGGAAGATCGCACCCTCTATCTCAAGGGCGTCAGCGCCGCTGATGATACGTTGCGTCAGTTCGGTCAGATCGTGTATCGTCGTCTCGCCTACACCCATGCCGATGTCGGCGCGAACCCGGGTGCTGTCGAGGATTCCGTGCGCATTTATGCGTTTGCGGACATTCAGTACAACGATCCCGCGAATATCAGCCGCACTATCACTGCTGTGGGTGATACTTCCGGTGGTTTCCCGCGCACAGGGTATATCGGTCTCGACGTAAACAGCCTGCGCAGGGAAGAAGCCTATCTCGATGAGCAGGCCTACTTCCCGAATGTGGGCAATCCTCCGGCCGGCTGGAACCGGGGTCGTACGAACAGTCCGACGCCGCCGCAGGCGGAATGGACTTTCGACGCCGATGACGTTAATCCTGACGGTTACCGCTTCCCGGTCGACCCGAACGGTATCAACTCCCTGCCGCATACCGGTAGCAAGATTGTCGTGCGCCCGAATATTCCGCGCGCCATCGACATCATGCCGACCGATCAGTGGAAGGGTACCGCCGATAACAACTTCCTGCGCATGGACATTGTCGTCGCAGATGGTTTCGGCAATACGGTTGATGACAACGAGCGCTTCAAGTTCGAACTCTCGCCCTTCGGTAGACTGGCCAATGGCCTCCCCTACCGTCTCAATGGTGTGTTCGACTCGCTGATCAACCCGATCTCCCCGATCGTCGTTACCGGCGGGAACATCGACTCCGGTCGCGTGTTTGTCGGGACGTCCAACATAGGTCGCAACAACCGCGTATTCCGCGCTGCCTCCGGTAGCAACAACGTCGGTCCGTATCGCGTTCGTGTGCGTTCGTCCTATGCGTTCAACGATCGCGGAAACGATGTGAGCGATCCCAACAAGCTTGACCTGAATCCGGGTGCGGGCTTCTCACATTCGAACTTCATCCCCGACGGTTCACCGAACAATACCTTCGGTATCTGGTTCGGTCCTGGCACAGGTTACAATGCCGGCTTCGGAAGAACCGTGGGACAGACCACTGCCATGGATTCAACGGATGTGGTATGGGATGGTTCGAACTGGACCTTCTTCCAGGGACGCCAGCCGCGCATTGAACTGGTCATTGGCCGCGACGAGGCGCTGGTCGTCGGTACTCCCGGCAACTATCGCACTCCGGTCTATGAGAAGTTGTACGTGCGCCTCACCGATCTCTTCGGTAATCCGATGGATATCGCCCCGTACTTCTACCCGAACACGAACAGGGTGTTTATTGAATTGCCTGACAACCACCTCTATTTGCCGACACCTTCCGGCTCCAAGCGTTTCTACGCTTCGGTGTCCGCGAACGTGGCATTGGGTGGTGCAGGTGGCATCAATAATCCCGATCCGGTTCGTGAAGATCCGCAGGATCCCAACAGTCGGTTGCTCGAAGCGGAACTCGTCAATGTTCCGGTCGGCAGCACATTGCCCGGTATCCTCGGTGATGTCCCGACCTATATCGAGTACAATGCGGTGCGTTGGTTCATGCTTGCCCCGCAGAATGTCACCAAGCTGAGTCTTGCCGGTACCGATATTGTGCGTGTACGCGCACATCTCCAGGTTTCCACGATTCCCGGCGTCGGTGATTTCTCGATTCAGTCCGCCATTGGTGAAGTCAGTATTATCCCTGACGTAGCCCGCACAGTGGAAGTCTTCAAGTCCGGTGGAAAGCCTGCCGGTGCGCAGGTGCCACTTGGTTCATGGGGACCGGGTTCGGTCGTTGACCGCACCGCCGCTCTGTTCCCGACAGGTACTCCGCAAAACAATGCCGAGTCCCAGGAATTCTACAAGGGTTATTTCTTCCGCTCGACCATGGGTACAGGTGCCGGCGCCGCTCCGACGACCGCTCCTGATTTCCCGACGGTATTCGAGCCGATGGGATATTCCGATCAGGGTATCGGTAGCTTCCAGGCAAGTGCGATCAGCCTCGACTACGATGCTACTGCCCCGATTCCGATGGATACAGTTGTCGTTTCCGAGCACAACAAACAGGTTCGTGTCGTAGCGCGTCTTCTTGACCGCTTCCAGAACCCGGTTGGTGGTCGTCTCGTCAAATTCCATATCGAGAGCGAAACCGTGCCTGTCACACCTCCCAAAACTCAGCTCCAGGGTGTAACCCAGCGTGGTGGCTTTGGCGACTTAGGACAGGCTTTCGTTTCAGATGACACCCTGAAGCGTACCACAATCGGTGATACCGCACAGGCGGGTTGGGTATCGGTGTACTTCGTCTCCGGTCGTGTTGGCTGGCAGACAGTCCGTATCGCCATGACGCCCGATACACTTGCCTTCGATCTTACCGACAAGGGACGCAATCTCGGTGAAGGTACGTCGGTCGGCGAGAGCCAGCGTGGCTTCGCACCCCGTGTTCTTATCCCGATCTTCCAGAAATCGGATACCTCGGTTCGCGTGGAGATTTTCCCCTACGCAGCCGCTGCTACATCTCCGATTCCCCTGCCTGTGGATCTGATCAAAATGCAGGTTCTCGAGCATCCGTCGATTTACATCGACGCCGGTGCGAGCGTCGGTCAGATCAGGAACTATGCTCCTGCCTTCCATGCGTATTCGGCGAATCCGCTGGCGCAGGAAGACCGCGCAACGCATTACAATACGGTTGCCAATACAAACATTCGTCCCTACATCATTGATTCGCTGAATCTGTCGAACAACGATGTCAGTGATGTCAACTCGGTGACTGCCGGCCGTATCGTGACGCTGCTTGCGCGCGAATACGATCGTTTCGGTAACCTTGTCGACAACTTCTCCGAGGCTGAAGACACGGCGCGTGTCCGTTTCCGCTCATTGGCAAACGGCTCGACCCTTCCTTCCGGTCTCATGACACGTGATGAGTACGGTCCGATGCGTAAGGCACGGTATCGTCACACCAAGGTCGGTAACCTGGTCGCCGGTGTGCATATCAACCAGACCGCATTCTTTGTCGCACTCGAGTATCCGACTCCGAAGCTTTCAAACGCTGAAGTCCTGATCGAAGCCACTGCCACAGCGGTTCTTCCGGGACAGGGTCCGACAAACATTCACCGTGACACCGTAAAGGTTATTTCACTCGTGAAGACTCCGACTCGTTTTGACGTCCTCCGTTCCGGCCAGGAATACCAGGCGTTGGGACCGGGTCGTGGACCTGTCGGCCAGCTCCAACTCGATGGTCCGCCCGAGCGGCGCGCAGTAGCGATTCCGCTGATCTTCAACATCAGTCTGCCTCCGGGCGCGGATCCTGACTTGCACGGACTCACCGACCAGGGTATCGATAACATCCTGTTGTCGCAGGTCTACAAGCGCAACGTCAGTCCGAAGCCTGTCGGCAAGTACGAAGTGGTCAACGAAGACAACGTGCCTCTCGATAAGGACGGCGACGCGCTGTTCCTGCCCGACGGCAGTGTCAACGATGACTTTGATCGTGATCCGCATTCGAACCTTCCGCAGTACGTGAAGCTCGATGCGTATAACAATCTTGATTCGCGGACAAGCCCGAATGATCGTTATAACGATCTCAACAATGATGCCGGTATCTACACCGTCCCGTCGGGTGCCCGTCGTGATGGAACCATCTTCGACGTAACAATCGCCGGTGGTGGTGATGGCATCGGTACCAGTGGTGTTGGTCAGAACTGGGATCAGCAGCAACCTGCGAAGAATGATCGCCGTCCCGTTCTCTTCCGTATCACCCCGATCTGGGAGAACGATCCCCCGACAGGTGGAAATCCGTATAGCATTGCAGGCCAGACCCGCGAATACGGTCGTCTGTACGCAGATACGATCTACACCTATAATGGTACTGCCTCCGCTTTGAAGGCGGCCGCGACGCGTGCCGAATTCATGGGAACACGTAGTGACCATGGCAACCCCGGCTTCTATTCGTTGACGGGCGAAGGCGATCGTATCACCCGTCTGGGTGTCTATCGCTGGCAGTCGAGTGACTTCTTCCGTGCCGGTCTTCCGCATCGCGGACTTCCGCCGGTCACATCATTCCGTACCAATCCGCAGATCCCCGTCGGCGCCAACCTTATCGCCGGTGGCCGTGATGCGACAGGTGCGGCATTCGGTGATATGAACCGTCGTGTTGCGTTGCTCGGTAACGTATTCAACCGCGAGGTAGGTCCCGGTGGACAGGCCAACCTTACCTTCGCACCTGGTGCGTTCATTCGTGTAATCGACTCGACCACCGAGCAGGTAATCGACATGCGCGTTGTCGCACCGGATCTGCTTGACATGACAGGCAACGTTGTGGATGACACGGTAAGTTATGATCAGGCAAAAGCGACGATCGTGCGCCGCGCCAACCGCCTCGATCTCTACAGCCCGTTTCCCAATACGTTGTTCCATCTTGACGATACGTATTTCGACATCAATGTGGCGGACATCCAGGGTCCGAACATGACGAACACCCGCATCACGGAGCTCCCGATACAGCGTGTCAACCGCGCAACGCACGGTCTCCTCGCTGCGGCGAACCGTCAGTTCTTCGGTCCAGCCCGCTTCAACCGCGTGCGTCACACGTTCGTGGTGGTGCCGTACCGTATCGCCTTTACATCCATCTTCCCGAGCAGCTACGACATCACGGCCAACGTATTTGACCGCTCGTCGCTGCCGCTGGGTATCCTTCCGGTGCAGGCCGACATCGATACGCTGCCTCGCGTCAGCCCGATGTACTACCCCGATCCGTTTGGAACGCCCCCGAACCGTTTCGAAATATTCTCACGTGTCTACGGCCAGATCCAACATGGCGCGACTGCGGATAATATTCCGAACAATGCAGGCACGCCGTACGCGCGTCCCGACACCATCTTCCGCGATCAGTGGTACACCTATGCCGTCACTCCGTATGACAGGTATGGAAACCAAAACTCGCGTGATTCGATGTATGTCAACCTGGGCACGCGTCACACGACATGGGAATTCACCAATGTCAATGCCATGGGTGCTTCCGGCAACCTCGAAATCGCAGGTGGCGGACGCTACTTCCAGGCACGTCCTGTTGGCTTCCCGCAGAACAATCAGCTCCGTCAGGATTCGCTGATTCTCTACAACCTGTCGCTCGTCGGAGCAGGTAACCGTAACGACTACCTCGGTATCAAGCCCGATGACAGACGCCTCGGTGACGCTGTTGGTGAGCGTGCAGGTGACGCCCTGCGCGACGGTATTCTCCCGGCGAATGCAATCGCTATTCGTCCGCTTGCCGTCAAGATGCCTATCGCTCCCAACGCGTTCACGCTCAGCACGCCGGTCCGGCAGAACACTTCATTGTTCCGCATGGATCATACCGGTAACTGTGTCGATACCGCTGGTGTGCCGTATGATGGAATCACGGAAGACTTCCTGCGTCTGCAATGGCAGCCTGCACAGTATTCCGACCCGACCTACAACAACCCGAACGACACCATTCGTTATGAGTGGTTTGCAATCATCGACAGTGTCGGTGCCGATGGAACGAAGCATCCTCTGACCGTGAGTATACTTGCGGACAATGATGGAAAGTCCCCGTCTCTCACCCTGAGCGGTGACCAGGTCCGCGAATTGTTGTTCCGCCCGAACATGCTACCGCAGCCCAATGCCGATTCGTTGGTAATGGTTGTGAAGTGGTTCGTCAAAGCGTTCAGCAAGATTGACGGTCTTTCGTCCTACTCCGATACGGCCGGTGTGACCGTACGCAACAACCCGCTGCCGACAGAGCCGCTGGTAATCTCCATGAATCGTCTTCCGGACACCCCGCCGACGGCCGTGCAGCCGCCGGATGGTGGAACGGAATTCGTTGATGGTACCACTCCTCTCGACGTGCTGTGGAGCGCTGCGGAGGACATCAACAACCGCAAGGGTGAACTTCTTGCCGGTGGTGTTGCCCCCGGTCCATTCATGATCTACAATCCTGCAACCCGCACCTGGGAACTGGATCCGAATCGCTCCATCGATACCCTCAGCTACATGTGGGTCGGTGTAGTCGTTTCGACCTTCCCGGCTGACAAGGGCGCCGCCGTTGGTTCCGTTATCGTTGTCGATGCCGGTCCGTCCACAGGTATTCAGGTGCCGACTTCCGATCTCGATCTTCTCTTCGGTGGTTTCTCCTCCGATCCTGCGAGCACGAGTGCGGATTCGGTGAAAATTGAATGGTACGTCTATACCAAGGACTTTAACTTCAATGATGATCTTCCGATGGAAGAAGTAGAATTCCCGTTCATTCCGGGTGTCTACGCCGATCCTGCGGATGCTCTCAATGGAGATACAAGTCGTTGGAGCCCGACGAGCTGTCAGCCGCATTGGATTGTCAGCGGTCCGTTCCGTCTTGCGCTTACCAAGCTCAAGGGTGGCGGCGTTGAGATTTCCCCGATGGCTGGTGATCCGGACATCGACGCCCTCGTTGGCGAAGAGGTTTGCTTCACTCTGACTGCTCGCGATGAAAACGGTAACATCATTCGTGACTGGGACAGCCCCGACAAGAACAGCCCGGCCACCACGTTGACGCTCAATGGTTCGACCGCGAATACGGATACGAGTCAGGCCAGCTGGAACGCGGATCCGGACGGTTACACCTGGGCCCTCATCACGCAGGATGGCACCGTTCTTACTTCTATCGGACCGGACGAATGGTCCATCCCTGCTTCTGCCTTCAAGGACGGTATCGCAATTGTGTGCCTCGTCCATACCAAGGCTGAAAATGGTGTGACCATCGTAGTGACACCGACTGTGGCGAATCTCCAGCAGACCTCCGCGTCGATGAACTTCGGTACTGATGAAATCACCAACTACCTCGTCGATCTTACCAGTGCAACCGGTAATCCCGACGAAGTTTATCTCCTCCGTCGTTACGAAATCGTGGTGTCGCCGCGTGACCGTTATCTGAACGTCGTTTCCGACGTGACGATCCGCACACGCTTCACGGCTCGCTTCCCCGGTGAATACGATCAGAATCAGACCGGTCTCTCCGATATCTTCTCTGGAGAGGTGTTCATTCAAGGAACGACCAACTACTTCCTGGCCTCCCGCCTCAGTCGCATCGTTGCAAAAAATGAGGAACGGCAGTGGGTCCAGGCATACGCCTCGATTGACAACACGATTCAAGGACGTACGAGTCCTTACGAAATCCTCGACCATGCACCGAATCCGTTCGCGCTGCAGACTCCTGCTGATCAAACCGAGATCAAACTTATGAGCTCGCTCGATCAGGAGCAGTTTACCTGGGTCAAGGCAAGTCCGCAGGATCCGTACACCGATATCCAGATCTCACGCTTTGATAATCCGACGAAACGTTTCTCCGATGACGTACGCTACACGATTCGCTTCCTCGACGAAGTGAGCCTGACGCGTGCCGTAGTCTTCGATAGCGATGACAACGGTCGTGAAGCAACATTCACGAGTAATCACGGACAGCTTTCCGGAATCATTGACCAGATCTCAGGAATTCCGACAACGAAGTCTCAGGACATTGTGTGGTACGTTGAAGCGACGGACGGTCTCTATGTGACCGAATCAACTCCGCCGAACAACGATCCCCAGAATCGTCCGGGATATCGCCTGAAGCTTACCAAGGAAGGTATCCTCGGTATCATTGACGGACCTGCCCCGGCAGAGTTCGCATTGAACCAGAACTATCCTAATCCGTTCAACCCGTCGACCACGATCAGCTACGCGCTGCCGAAGTCTGCTACGGTTTCCCTGGTTGTCTATGACTTCCTCGGCAACAAGATCAAGACTCTCGTCAACGATAAGCTCGATGCCGGCTCGTACGACGTTGTCTGGAATGCTACCAACGATCTCGATGTGCAGGTGCCTTCGGGTAACTACATTCTGAAGATGGTTGCAGGCGACTTCACGCAGACTCGCAAGATGACGCTGCTGAAGTAAGTAAACAGGAGAGTTTACTCTCCGACCGACCTGGCGTCCCGGCCTTCTGGCCGGGACGCTTTTTTTTTGCCCCGAGTCTTGTATATTAATTTCGTTATGAAGACACCCGATACATACTCCTATCCAGCCCGACTCGCAGCCCGGCTCATCGATATTCCCTCTGTCACGGGGTCGGAAGCAGCGATGTTGCTTTCTCTTGAAGAACAATGTGAGCAGATGGGTTTAATAACCGAACGGGAACAGGTGTCAAGGGACCGATGGAATCTTTATGCCGGATGGCAAACACACACGGACGTACTGTTCTGCACGCATGTCGATACCGTTCCTCCCTTTTTTCCTGCAAGATTCGAGGGAGAGATACTTTACGGGCGCGGCGCCTGCGATACGAAAGGCATTATCGCCGCGATGCTGGTTGCGGGCGGACGACTTATCGAGAGCGGATATGATCCGGCTTTTCTCTTTGTTGTTGGTGAAGAAACCGATAGCATCGGAGCACAAACTGCAGCCCGGGGGGAACGAAGCGCCGATTTTATCATTGTGGGTGAACCCACAGACAATATGCTCGCCTCCGGCCACAAAGGGGTATTGAGCTATACACTCTCGACGGAAGGGATTGCTGTACACAGTGCGTACCCTGAACGAGGAATCTCCGCCATACATGCGCTGCTGGATCTGCTCAGTGACATACGCTATACCGACTGGGGCAGTAGCCCCCTGCTCGGATCTGCGACGACCAACATCGGGCTGATCGAAGGCGGCGTAGCGATGAACACACTCGCTCCGAATGCTTCGGCGACAGTGGTGCACCGTATCGTCGATGATACGGAATCACGGAAAGCCCAACTGCTTCATTTGATCGATGGCCGCGCTTCGGTTCGCTTCCAATCAATTTCAGAACCCCAGATCCTTACGACCGTGACGGGTTTCCCGACCAAACCCGTTTCTTTCGGGACGGATATACCCTATCTTTCATCCATGGGTAACTGTTTATTGTTCGGCCCCGGTTCCATACACGACGCACATCGCGAGGATGAAAAAATCCGTATTTCCGAAATTGAGTACGCCGTCGATGCCTTCGTCAGTCTCTACCATGCCTTGAGGAAAAAATGAGAGAAAAACCTAGAATCGCGCTTATCGGCTTCGGACGCATGGGCCGTACGTTGCATGATATCATCAGTGAAAGAGACTGGCCTGAACCGCAGATCGTGGATCCACAGGATGACAGGATGTATGAGAGTATTGATGATCTTGTGGGACGAGATGTGCAGGTGTGCGTCGAATTCACCTCGCCAGATCAGGCAGTGAACAATATTCTTGCATGTGTTCGTGCGGGTATGCCTGTCGTCAGCGGCACGACGGGCTGGGAAGATGAGCGCTCACAGGTCGAGAAGGCCGTACAGGATGCCGAGGGAGCGTGCATCCACTCGAACAACTTCTCTATCGGTGTACACATATTTCGCAAAACTTCAGCAACCCTGGCGGCACTGCTTAATAATTATCCTCAGTACGATCTTGCGATTCATGAAGTACATCATGTGGGCAAGAAAGACACACCGAGCGGAACGGCGCTGGCAATGGCAGAAGATGTGCTCCTGAACAACAAGAACAAAAAGGGAATTGTAAGAGGCGTACCTGAAGGGATGATTGATCCCACAGCATTGTATGTGACCTCGGAACGACTTGGGAAGGTCTTCGGAGAGCACACCGTTAGAATCGATTCCGATTCTGATGAAATCGAGTTGATCCATCGTGCGAAAGGGAGAAGGGGGTTTGCCGAAGGCGCCTTGCTCGCTGCCCAATGGATTTGTAATAAACAAGGGATGTTTACACTGGAGGATATGCTCAATGACCTTGCCTAAGCTTAGCGGTGCAGGGACAGCACTGATTACACCCTTCAATGCCGAAGGTACCGTTGATTATTCCGCCGTGCAGCGCCTCACACAGCGTCAGGTCGAACATGGCATTGATATGCTTGTTCCCTGCGGAACGACCGGTGAGGCGGTGACACTCAGCGATGTGGAATATCAGAAACTGCTGGAAACAGTTGTGGAGACCGTGAACGGACGTATCCCTGTCATCGCGGGGGCAGGATCCAATGCGACAATGAGAACTCTTGAAAATGCACGGGTAGCGGCAGCAATCGGCGTTGATGCCGTGCTCATAGTCGGACCATATTACAACAAGCCGACACAGGAGGGATATTACCAGCATTTTCGTGCGGTTGCTGACGGAATCGACTGCGGTGTCGTCATGTATAACGTTCCCGGTCGTACCGGCGGCAATATCACCGCTGAGACACAGCTTCGAATCGCCGAGGGGGGCAACGTCATCGCCACGAAGGAGGCAAGTGCGAATTTCACACAGATCTATGATATCGTTCGGGGGAAACCTGATGGCTTCAGCGTGCTCTCCGGAGACGATGATCTTGTACTCGCACAAATAGCCATGGGCATAGATGGTGTCATCTCGGTGGCGGCAAACGAGCTGCCCACGGATATCACGCACATGGTACATCTGGCTTTGGATGGGAAACTCACTGAGGCCAGGGAAATCTACGATCGTCTCGTGACGCTTTTGCGTATGAACTTTATCGAATCGAATCCTATACCGGTGAAAACCGCAATGGCGATGATGGGACTCATCGAAGAGCGGTTCCGCCTCCCGCTCGTCCCGATGCAGCGGGCAAATCGTGAGAGGCTGGAAGTAGTGTTGCGCTCACTCGATCTGCTCGCATCTTGATACAGACAGTGACTCCGGGGCGACTGCGGCCCGGGGACATGGTAGGCGTCATTTCTCCCTCAAGTCCGCCACGCGACGCTAAACGGATCATGCGTGGTGTATCCGCACTCATCGCCGAGGGCTACCGTGTCCGTCTCGGTTGGAGTGTCGGCGCACATGATGGTTATCTGGCAGGATCCGACACTCTTCGTGCCACCGACATCATGGCGATGTTCGAGGATACACGTATTCGCGCGATTTTCTGTACACGCGGTGGTTACGGAGCTGCACGCCTTCTCGGAAAACTCGATTACGATTTCATCCGCGCGCATCCCCGTATTCTTGTCGGGTTCAGTGATATTACCGCCTTGTCACTTGCGCTCTATGCGAAAGCAGGGCTTCCTACCTTCGCTGGACCCATGATCGCAGCGGAATTCGCAGTGGGTATGGAGAAAACCACGGCGGATGCCCTTTGGGATATGTTGCACAGCAGGCGAAAGCGGCGGATATTACCGCATTGCGGTGCGATGGGGATACTTCGGGAGGGGAAGTCGGAGGGAGTCCTTCTTGGTGGAAATCTTGCCGTCCTCTGTTCTTTGATCGGTACGCCGTGGTTACCGGATTTTCGGAATGCAACTTTGTTTCTCGAGGATGTGGGAGAATCCGTGTATCGTCTGGACAGAATGCTGCTGCAGCTCAGGGATTCCGGTCTTCTCGGCAGGGTGTCGGGCGTTCTGCTCGGCAGTTTTACCGGGATTCCCGATGATGAGTTCAACCGTGAATTTCTTCAGGTATTGAAAGAATATCTTCTTCCGCTCGATGTCCCCGTTCTCACCGATATTCCTTTTGGTCATATCCCGGAAAAAATCACCCTGCCTTTCGGATGCCGCGTCGCCCTCGACACGACACGAAAGGAAATCGCCGTACTCGAACCCACTGTTAGATAATCACTTTCGCGTCCTTCCGGTAGCATTCGTTCAGCTTGTTCACATGCACAAAATCTGTATGCCGCTTCCCCGGGTTACTCTCTGAAACTTGTAATGCCGAGGCGCCGCTTTCTTTTCCAGGCATAATGGACGAACAGTGAGAGGAGGAGGAACAGGCCGACCATCAGTGCACGCGCGCCCCATATATACGGTACGTCGGCAGGGTCGACCGGATTGCCTCCCGAAGTTTTGTTGAGCAGGAGTATGTCGATGGCATCCTGATACAGCCAGACGCCCATAATGATAAGCAGGTACAGCGGTGTCACGTATTTGATCACATACTTGAAGAATATCGGTATGCGGATATCAGCGCCCCTGTTGAGTTCTTCCCAGGCACGATCAATTTTGAACACCCAGGCGAAGAGTATGATCTCGACAGTGGCAAAGATCACGAGCCCGAACGTCCCGGACCAGTAGTCCATTTCGTCAAGGAAGCCGTGTCCAAGGAAAAACACCACCGGTTGTACACAGATAATAACGATGGTCGCCAGGGAGAGCACTGCGCGCCGGTGGCTCATACCGAATTGATTTTTAAAGAACGCGACAACGGGCTGTCCCATCGCAACCGAGGATGTTATTCCAGCGACGAAGAGCAGGAAGAACCACATAGCACCGAACAGTTGCCCGAGCGGTATTTTTCCGAAAATCACAGGCATGGAAACGAAGCCCAGGTTGAACGCACCGCCCGAGGCAATCTCCTTTGTCATATCGAGACCGAAAAACGCGACGGCGACCGGAATGGCAATGCTGCCACCGAGGACGACTTCCACGAACTTGTTTGTCGCAGCGGTCGTGAGGCCGCTGAGTGCAATATCATCTTTTGGGCGCAAATAGCTGGCATAGGCGTGTATCGTTCCCATCCCGACGCTGAGCGTAAAGAAAATCTGTCCTGCAGCCGCGATCCAGACACTGGCCTTGCTTAATTCGTCGAAATTCGGGTTCCAGATGTATGCCAGTCCGTTGATCACTGAATTTTCGGGTACGGAAGGATCGGGCGTTCCGAGAGTGAAAACTCGGATGAGAAGGATCACCGCGAAGATAAAGAGCATGGGCATGGCGACTTTCGCGAGCTTCTCGATCCCCGCGGAAAGACCTTTCCAGAGCACAAAAAAATTGACAACAAACGTGAACAGCATCAATCCGTACGCAGGCCATACGCTGGTGAAATGCTCACCATCCTGAAGACCCTGATAGCTTGAGAGAAAGCCGCTCATCTCTTCGAGCGAATCTGCTCCGTGGTACAGCCCCACCATACTGAAAATACCATAGCCAAGCGTCCATGACTCGATGTATGTGTAGTAAATCAGAATGACCATGGAGATGAGCAGGCCGATGACACCGAGATACTTTGCAATGGAATTGTTCCAGAGAACATCGAACATCCCCGGGGCGCTCCCATAGCCGTATTTGCCACCATGTCGGCCTATGCTCCACTCGACCCACATCAGAGGGATGCCCAGCAGGAGAAAAGCGATAAAATACGGAATCATGAAGGCCCCGCCGCCGTTTGATGCGGCTTGTACCGGGAAACGCAGAAAATTACCCAGACCAACCGCATTCCCGGCGACAGCGAGTATCAGACCTATGCGTGATCCCCACTGCTCCTTTTGATCAACCATGCAACGCCCTTCTCACAAATGATGGATGAAACGGATACCCGTCCGTGAAGGAGAAACTGTGATACCGCTCAGCAGGAAAACTAAAAAATCAAACACTGTTTTCCAATCCCTGTCTGAGCAATGTGAGCAAGGTCCGGATGCTCAACCGGACACGGCAGGATACAGCGCTGCGATTCATGTTCCGCAATGCTGTTGACACTGCGTACTTCATTGACATGGCGGGTACGCAGAGACGTGGTACACGTGTGGAATTCATCGGGATGTACCGCGCTGATCAGACATACAGTGGTGTTGTGTACTTTCGTTGTGATTTATCATATATTGCACTCTTGTTATCCACAGTATCGAGGTGAAGAGTTATGACAAAAACCGTTCTGCTCGTTCTCATTGGCAACCGGAAGGAAGCGGCTGTATCCGTGCAGAAAGTGCTCACTGCATGGGGTTGTATCATCAAGACACGACTTGGTATTCACGACGGTGTGCTCGAGAACTGTTCGGATCAGGGGTTGTTGATTCTCGAGTTGCATGGGAAGCGGGAAGACATGGATGAACTCGCGAGGAAAATCGGAATTATTCCCGGTGTCGGTTCGAAACTTGTGGAATTGGCAGTGTAGGGTTGCACACGCGTGGTGGTGAGTATGTGGTTTTCATCGGGTGGTTGTCAGGAGGGAGACAGGTTGTGATCCGGTAATGATTCCGGCGGAGAGCAACCCGGGGCGATTTTATTCGTACAGTGAAACGATACGCCGATTTCCGGCGTTGTATGACTGATCACTTCACCTTTACTCGATGAAAGGGAGCTTCGATCCTGCGGTGCATGACTCGCATCGGTTCTCCGGCAGCATCGGGAAAGTAACGGAACATACAGGATGCATTCATTCAGGTCCTTCATACTCTGCATCATCTTGCTCTCCCTTGTCGTTGTCACTTACGCTGACGGTGCGGTTACAGGAGAGATTTCCGACAATGCCACACTCAGCGGGTATGTGCGTGACAAGGAAACCGGCGAGACCATGGTCGGTGCCACCGTTTTTATCGTGGAAACGCGACAGGGCAGTGTTACCAATAAAAGCGGCTATTACGCTATCTCGGAGATCAAGCCGGGGACATACACCGTCATCTACAGTTTTCTTGGATACAAGAGACAGGAGGTCACAGTGGAATTGGGAGCAAGGGCCTCCCGCAGGCTCGATATTGAGCTGATTCCCGAGACCCTTCAACTTGACGAGGTCGTCATTGAGCGAGATCGTTTCGATGATAAGAGACAGATCAGTGTCAGCCGCGTAAATATTCCCATACGCCAGATCACACAGCTTCGTGTCGGGGGCGAGGCTGATGTATTCCGTTCGCTGCAGTATCTACCGGGTATTCTCTCGTCATCGCAGATCTCGAGTGGACTGTATATCCGGGGTGGTTCTCCGGATCAGACGCTCGTGCTGCTTGACGGGTCGGCAGTGTATAATCCGTCGCATCTGTTCGGGTTTTTCTCCACGTTCAATCCGGATGCGGTAAAAGACATCGATCTGATCAAGGGCGGGTATCCGGCGGAATACGGAGGGCGACTGTCTGCCGTGCTCGATCTCGTACAAAAAGATGGAAACAGGAGGAAATTCGGTGGGACGGCTTCGCTCGGCCTCATTTCCTCGCGTCTCTCCGCGGAAGGTCCGGTAGGCAATGGCTCCTGGTTCTTTGGTGCACGGCGCACGTACATTGATTTGCTGACCGGTCTACTGGAGACGGACGAGGATCCACTCCCAAATTATTTTTTCTACGATATCAACGGAAAAATATCCCAGGACATCGGGATGTCGGACAAGCTGTTTCTCTCGGGATTCTTATCCGAGGATGTACTGGAATTCGACAACCGGGCAGGATTCAACGGAAATATCGGTATCAGTAACCGTCTGTTGTCCTCTCGATGGACACATTTGTTCAGCGACAAACTGTTTTCCGTGTTCAATCTCAGTTATTCGAGATACGGGAACAGTTTTTCATCGAGCAACACGGGATTTGAAACCGAAGCCAGGAACACCATCGAGGATTATACGCTGAAAGGAAATCTCGAGTGGTTCGTCTCGAGTGATTGGACAATGAAGGGTGGTTTTGAAATCAACCGTTATGAGCTCAGTTACCTGCAGAATTTCACTGGAGATGCGGATTCCTCCTCATCGGAGGGGAATGGTGGCGGGGTTCTGAGCATCGATGCCGTGGATCATACCACATCGGCATTCATGCAATCGAACTATCAGTTTTCTCCTCTTTTCTCCTTACAGGTCGGTTTGCGGGCCAATTATTATGATTTGCGAGGGCTGGTCAAATTCGACCCACGCATCGCAGCTCGGTATCAGCTCCAGGATTTCATTGCCGTGAAAGCAGCGTTCGGTGTCTATCACCAGTATTTTCGTCTGGCGTCACTACCCGATTTCAGCTTTTTCGATACCTGGTTACCGACGGATTCGACGATGGATCCGAGTCGTGCCATCCATTACGTTCTCGGCGTGGAAACACAACCATTCGACGACATCGATTTCAATATAGATCTGTATTATAAAGATCTTGCGCATGTCAGCGAACTGAACCAATTCCAGACACGTGGTACCACAGTGCGTGATTTTTTCTACGACGGTGTCGGGGAGGCTTATGGAATCGAACTTTTTCTACAGAAAAAACGGGGTCGTTTTACCGGTTGGGTTGGGTATGCGCTGGGCTGGATAAATGTCCGTTTTGACGAACTCAATCGTGGAGAATGGTTCCGCCCGAAATGGGACAGACGGCATGATTTCAAGGTAGTCGCACAGTACAAACTCAATGATTCCTGGGATCTGTCGGCCACATTCACGTTTCAAACCGGTCAGTCCTACACCGGTCAGACTTCGCGACTTGAAACGCGTCTGCCCGGAAGTGAGAGTGGCAAGGGGCTGAATATACCGGCGGATCGTTACGGTCTGCGGCTGCCGCCGTCGCATCAGTTGAATCTGAACGCAAATTATCACACAACATTGTTCGGGCTCCCCACGAGTCTGATGATCGACATTTACAACGTGTATTCACGTCGTGATGTATGGTTTCGCTACTATGATTCCACTGGTGAAGTCACGACTGTCGAAGATGTGCTTCTTCTTCCCATCCTTCCCAGTATTGCTATTGAAGTCAAGTTCTGATATGGTGCAGCAATGAAGAGAATCTTTTTTCTGTCAATCATCATGTTCCTCCCGGTTCTGTTTTCGTTGACTGCCTGCGAGGATCAGCCACCGACACAGTATGTACCGGTTCCTTTTCTCGAGGCATACCTGATTATCGGCGAACCGATTGACAATATCGTGGTGGCCCGCTCACAACCAATTACCGAGCCGTTCGACTATTCCCGCATGATGGTATCGGATGCCGAGGTGACCATCAGTACACAGGACGTGGAGTATCGACTCGTTTATCGTGTTCGTGACGATGTCGGCAGCTATTACTATCCTGACACGACGTTGCTTGTTCTTCCCGAGACACAGTATCGTATCACGGTGCGAATCGATGACGGGTCCGTCATGCAGGCGGAGACAGTCACACCCAGAAGTATCGCCTGGACGATTCCGCCCCGGGATGTGATTCACTATCCACAGGATACGACGCAACTCTACAGCCATGACAGTCTGCGGGTTGCGTGGACGCCCGGGAACTCGACCGAATACATCATTCGTGTCACTGCTCTTGACACTCTCGGTTACGGAACATATCTCCAACCTCCGACAGATGAGATCAACGAGCGGACGAACAATCTGCCGTTCGAGACACCGCAAAGCCAAAACTTTTACACAAAGGCGCGTTGGGGATTTATCCAGACCAATCAGGCCCCGACGGTCTGGATGGCCTTCCGCTGGTATGGACGCAATGATGTCTCCATTCTGGCGACTGACACGTCGTTACTTGAATGGTTCAAGGCGACACAGTGGGGAGGGCGTTCCGTGGAATACCGCGAACAATACAGCAACGTCACCGGTGGTGTCGGGGTGTTCGGCTCCGCATCGATCATCTCGAAGGAAGTGTTTCTGGTCAAGCGGGAGCGACCCTGATTGCGAGTGTGTCGCGCGATGCGCAGGGCCGGTGTACACGGGACAGCCGGGGAAATCGACTGTCCGGAAGGTAGAAGGAATCCGAGCTCCGGTCAATTATCGTGCCATACGCAGTGTATTTGTTATATTGACGGATGAATCGTCATCCCACACAGGAGAGGCACAATGAATATCATTCGATATGCCATTCAAAAAGAGGACCTTCATAATCTTCTGCACACGATAGGTGTGCTCCGACAATCCGAGTACCTGCTTGCGGTCAACAACGTCGATCTGGCAGACCCCTCCCACGATGTTGTGGTAGTGACGGTCGGGACGGGAAGTCTTTATGGTAAACCTGAGGACATGACGGCGTGGACGGATAAGGAGTTGCAGGAGCGTTTCGTCGAACTCAGTATACTCGAGGATTCCGCTACACAGCAGCTGCGCATGGTCGTCGAGGAGATGAATCGGCTCCGGCAGGAAAGAAGTGCCCGTTCCCTGGATGCAGATATTTCTTCGGACGGAATTCCCGGGACTGTAGAGATGAATATTCGCGAGCAATTGCGGGCATTGCTTGGTGGAGGTAGTGATCACAGTCATTCGGCGGAATAGGACGAAAAGCAGACAGTCTCAAAGTCGTGTGGAAAAAAATGTCCGAAGTACTTGCATGTTTGCTCATTAAGAGCTTTTTTTGTATGTACACCAAGAATGGCAATCATGCCGGCAACTGCGGAAGTGACCGCTGATTGAATTTCATATACATGAATCACGATCAAGGTATATGTCTGATCGAGGTGTCGCTGAAGTAGCTAAAAAAAGAGAGACGAGTTCTTTATTAATTTTTGAGGAGCGAAGATGATACGATTTATTTTCACCATTGCGGTTTTGCTCATTTTCTCTGGTGGCTTGACAGCCCAGGAAAATCAGAGGATGCAGCAGGACCGACCTTATGACGCTGATTTTTCCCGTCCCCAGAAGCTGGGGTTTGGTGCCGGCTTGTCTTTGAACAGATATGCGGGTGATTTGCAGGACGGATCAAATTTCCCGGGAGCTGAAACCGACTGGGGGATTGGTGGAAACATCCATCTTCTCTGGCGCTTTGCCGATGCAGGTGATTTTGCGACGTTACATTTGTTGGGACGGTTCGCGTATTCCCCTGTTTCGTCCTCTCACTCCGGCAGACCCCAACTCTCCTATGAATACAGTGATGATCTTCTGCATTTCATTGCAGGGTTGCAGATGCAGTTTTTCCCCGAATATGATTTGCGTCCATACGCATACGCCGGTTTCGGTTTCCTGAGTTTCAGTCCGACGTTAAGTCCTCCGAATTTCGCCAAGAACAGCACGGGTGATGTGTCGGGAACTATGACGCTGCCATTGGGTGTCGGTCTGACCTGGACAATTTCCGAACGTCTGGATTTCTTTGCCGAGTTCATGAAAACGTTGACATTCACTGATGAGATGGATAACTGGGTCTCAGAGGACAATGACAATTACAACATGGTCACGTTCGGGCTTACCTTCTATCTTGATGACCGCAAAGAGGCCGTGCAGCCCGCGGCTCCGGTTGCTGTGGTCCCCAAGGATTCCGACGGAGATGGTTTGACCGATGAAGATGAGACCAGTATTTACAATACGGATCCGTTCAATCCGGACACCGATGGTGACGGATTGAGTGACGGAGATGAAGTCCTGATTCACAAGACGGATCCGACACTTCGCGATACGGACTATGATAGTCTGACCGACGGTGAAGAAATCAATACCTATGGCACGGATCCTCTTGTCAAGGATACCGACGGTGACGGGTTGGTCGACGGTGAGGAAGTGCTGACCTATGGTACCGATCCCTTGAATCCGGACACGGACGGTGACGGGTTGACCGATGGTGACGAAGTTCATATCTACGGTACCGATCCCCTGAATCCGGATACCGATGGAGACGGAGTCAATGATGGCCGTGAAGTGCGTGATGGAACAGACCCTCTCGTAGTGGACGTTTTGAAAATCGAGGAAAGTGGCGACGTGGTTCTCGAGGGGATCAATTTTGAAACGAATTCTGCTGTCATTACACCGGATTCGGAAACGATCCTTCGTATGGCGCTGAATACGCTCAGGACCAACCCGGATCTTCGTGTCGAGATTCAGGGGCACACCGATGATGTCGGTGGCAGAAACATGAATCAAGATCTGAGTGAACGCCGGGCGAATGCAGTCCGTGAATACTTTATTGAGCGCGGAATTGATGGAGATCGTATGACGGCTCGCGGATACGGTCTGGATCAACCTCTTGTGCCCAACGATTCACCGGAAAACAGACAGCGCAACAGACGCATTCAGTTCCGTGTGCTTCGATGATCTGCGTAACTGGCCGGTTGCCTCAAATGCAACCGGCCGATACTTTTTCTGCTGATGCGCGACTTGTACGGATTTTGCGTTCCTTCGAACAGCGGAATTCCCGTCCAGTTCTTCCCTGCAGAATCGCGGATCCCTGGTGAAATCTGAACAGGCATTCGATTGACTCATGTTCTGGAATCGGATAACAACATGAAAAAACATCTGATATCCCTCGTGTCCACCGATGATTCCTTGCGACGTCTGTTTTCCCGGAAACTGGAAAAGGACCTCGGGCACACCTTGCGTCTCTTCCCCGATTCGGAGGCGTTGTTTGCCGACACTTCCGTTCCGGATATCATTTTGCTTGATGCCAGGGCACAGGAGATAATCCTTTCTGAAGTGTTCAGGGAACTCCGGTATCGCAAGTCGGAGGTCCCGGTCATCTCTGTCATTCATGCGAAGGATGAAGATACCTGCCGGGAATCATTACGAAGCGGCTGTTTCGATTACCTTGAAGTACCGATCGATGAGGCCCGCGCCGATCGGGTGTTTCATCATGTGTTCAGGATTGTAGATTTGCGGCATGAAATCGGCCGTCTGCGTGAGGAAATGCAGGATCGATTGCTGTCCACACCGATGATCGCAGAATCGCGTGAAATGAAGCTCGTGTTCCGGATGATCGAACAGGTGAAAGGGAAAGACCTTCCTGTTTTGCTAACAGGGGAGGCAGGGACAGGACGGGAATTTGTTGCCAGAACAATCCATGCGGGAAGCAGCAGGAACACCAAACCCTTCATGGCTTTTTCTCAGGCTTCCGTTCCAGAAGACATGCTTCCTGGTACGTTATTCGGTTTCACAAAGGATTCCTGTCCTGGAATTGACAAACGAAAAGCGGGCTTGTTCGAACAGGCACACGGTGGTACGGTATATATCAGTGAAATCGCTGGCTTTGACCTGGAAGTTCAGGCACAATTGCTTCATTTTCTGCGATACAAGCAGATACGACCGGTAGGTGGGAAACAGTATGAAAAAGTCGACATTCGGCTGATCATTGCCACAGCAGAAAACCTGAAAGAGCTCCTCGGGAAAAGTAAAATTCTCAGGGAACTCTATTATCGCTTGATCTCTCTTCCGATCCATCTTCCACCGCTCAGAGATCGGGGCACCGACATCATTCTCCTCGCAGAAACGTTTCTCGAACAGCATGCAAAAAAAGAAAACATCGCTGTCAGAGGTTTTACAAGCGAGGCACTCGAGGCAATCTATCATTATCCGTGGCCGGGGAATGTGCGTGAACTCGAGCACACCATCCGTCGTGCCCTCCTGGAGACCAAAGGGAAGCTGATCAGCCTCGCACATCTTCCCAAAATCATGCAGCCCTTTAAAGACGCCAGCATGGAGCTCAAAACCGATGGTCGATTGTTTCACGACAATAAAATCGTTTCTCTCGATCAAATCAAGCAGCAGGTCGTGCATCGGGCAGTTGAGATTGCAAATGGAAATATGGCGTATGCTGCCCGCGAGCTTGGCATCAGCCGCTCAACACTTTATAAAATGATAGAAAAATATCATATAGATATATAGCTTTATTAATATGCGATTATGGCCGCGCGATGCAGGACCTGTAGTCTTTTCGCGCGGCATTTTTCTGCCCTATGCAATTCAGTATCACTCTTCCGTATCATCACAGCGAGCAGGAATTGGATGAAGCGATACGCGGTCGCATCGGTGACGATGATGCCACGTATCGTATCCTCAAACGCAGCGTTGATGCTCGTCAGCATCACGATATTCGTGTCCATTATTCTGTCACGACGGATTCACGAGATCCCGTCGATGATATACAGAACGGAATTGAGCAACAAAGACGGCGTCTTGAGACGACAGGACAAAGAACAGCATCACGCCCGGTTGTGGTAGGTTCCGGGCCGGGTGGACTGTTCTGCGCTTATTGGCTGCATCTGCACGGTATTCAACCGATACTGATCGAACAGGGACCACCAATGCGAGAACGCATCCGTGATATGGCGCGCTTTATGAAAAACGGTGTTCTGCACCCGTATTCAAATATATGTTTCGGGGCTGGTGGCGCGGGCACGTACAGTGACGGGAAACTGATCACACGCATTCGTTCACCGTATATCGGTTTTGTTATGGATACGTTTGTCCGTTACGGTGCCCCCGATAACATTTGTTTTCTTTATAATCCACATCTCGGGTCGAACAAGATCCGCCAATGCATCACACGAATGCTCGATGACCTGACAGAAAAACGGATGGATATTCGTTACGGAACCCGCTTTACTGACTATGATACCGATTCAACCGGTGCAATACGGGGAGTTCAACTTCAAGATGGGACAGTGTTGCCCGCAACGGTGTTATTTCTGGCGACTGGGCATTCCGCGAGGGAGGTGTACCGGTTGCTCCGTTCGCGCACTCTTTCGATGTCGCTGAAGGAATTCGCGCTTGGTGTCCGCATCGAACATCCTGCAGAAGCCGTGAACACAATGCAATATGGTCAGGGGTACAGCACCCGCTATCCGGGTATAGAGGCCGCTCAATACAGGTTGGCAAACACCTGGAAGGATACCAACAGAGCCGTGTACTCTTTCTGTATGTGTCCGGGTGGTTACGTACTGAATGCAAGTTCCGATACCACAGGTGTCGTTACAAATGGAATGAGTAATTCCATGAAGAGCGGGCGTTTCTCGAATGCAGCGATTGTTGTGAATGTGAGTGTCACGGATCTTGAGCGCACGGGCTATACCGGCATCGATGCCGCGCTGCAACTTCAGGTAGAACTTGAAGCCCGATTTCGTGCAGCAGTGAACAGAACCGCTTCGGTACACGTACTGCCGGGGCAACGGCTGCAGGATTTTCTTGCGGGACAGAGCAGCCATGGGCTATTGCCCACATCATGTGTGAGTCCTGTCGCACCTGCTCCGATGCACATGATGTTCCCGGATTTTGTCTACGAAGGATTATGCCGCGGTTTCGGCGTCTTTGACAGAAAAATGCGGGGTTTTGCACGCCATGAAAAGGCGCAGATATTCGGTATTGAAAGTCGCACATCAGCACCCTATCGTATTGATCGCGATCAACACCTCCTTACATCTCCGGATGCGCCGAACCTGTATCCCGTCGGCGAGGGTGCCGGATATGCCGGAGGTATTACCTCGGCCGCCGTCGACGGTATACGCGCGGCTCAGGCTTGGCTCTGGACAATGATAGAACCTGCTGATTGCTTCACTGCGATGACCGGCAGCAGAATATAAAAGGCTCACACTATTCCGGAAGGTACGCGATGTCACTGAATGAAATCACTACGCTCGTTTTCTCCCTTCTCACGCTTGTCTTCGTTATTTACGGGTTTATCCTTTTTGTGAGGATCGCCCAGCGGCTCATCCGGGCGCTGGATGTTTACATTACCCGGCACGGAGGGAACTCCCCTCAAAAAGAATCTACGTCCTGAGACGATACATCACAGCCCGTGATATCGGTCTAACGGAAATGTTCCGGATGGGCAGGCTTGCGGCAGTGTGGCAGCAGTACCTGCTCTGAAGTCAACAGGAGATTCCCGACTGCAGTGACCGGGTTCTATCTGATTCTCACTCTATGATGACCAATTTTTTTGTCAGTCGCATCCCCGCTGTGTCCATCGCATACAAATAGAGACCTGCAGGCAGACCGGTGATATCCATCGAAATACGATGTACGCCAGGGTCATGCATTGCCTCGTGAATAATGAGGACTTCACGTCCAAGGGTGTCGAACAACGCCAGACGTACCATGTTCTGCGTGGGAATCGAGAATTGTACGGAGATTCGATCGTGAACACCGGTGATGGCCGGATTGGGAAATGCATCGGACAATTCTGTTGTGTTCGCTGACGATGGGAAAGAATTTGTCGAAGAGACCGTGGGTTTGAAGCGATAGATCGTGCCGTCAAAGGCGCAGAGATACAGCTCCTGGTGTTGGTCGACACCGAACGAGGCGATGTTCCTGTTGGAATTCAACAGCAATTCATTGTCGACATCGTCCTGTCCGTTATAGGACAGTGCCCAGATGCGTCCTGAGACAAAATCGGCATAAATATATTTCCCCTCGATTTCCGGGACAGAGGATGCCCGATAGACATGTCCACCAGTTACAGACTGCCCCTGATCATGTCCGTATTCGAAGACAGGGATTGTCAATCCGGTCTGATCGCAACCGGAAGATGGATTGAAGCAGGCGAAACCTTCCATAATCCGCCAGCCATAGTTTTTGCCGCTTTCGATAATATTGATTTCCTCAAAGCGATTTTGTCCAACGTCAGCATTCCAGATTCTGTTGGTAGCCGGGTCGAAGCTGAAGCGCCAGGGATTGCGTAGCCCCCAGGCGAAAATCTCCTCGGCCCATCCTTCCGAATTCCCGACAAAGGGATTGTCCGATGGTATAGCGTAAGGTTTGTCTCCGGAAGTATTGTCAACGTCGATGCGGAGGATGTTTCCCAGCAACGTTGCTCTGTTCTGCGCGTTATTCTGTGGGTCGCCGCCTGAACCACCGTCGCCTGTCGCAATATAGAGGAAGTTGTCCGGACCGAAAGCGAGCTGTCCTCCATTATGATTGCTGAATGGCTGAGGGATCGTCAATAATACCAGCTCACTGTTTGCTTCTGCCTTTTGCGGATTCGTTGATGAGACCGAATACCGCGCGATCACTGTGCGTCTTGGACCCGCTGCTGTATAATTCAAATAGAAGAATCCGTTGTCGGAGAATGTAGGGTGAAATGCCAGTCCGAGCAGTCCTTCCTCATTTCCCCCGTCGTTGACACGATCGCGAATATCAAGAAAGATTTCTGCGGACGTGATGTCTCTGTCGTTATCGAAGACGAAAATACGGCCTGCCTGCTCGACGACAAAGATGCGATCACTGCCGTCTCCTGCGTGCTGGAGGTCTACCGGCCGATTGAAAGAAAGATTCGGGAAGGCGTTTTCCAGGGATAACT
>JAGTUW010000301.1 GCA_018224345.1 Bacteroidota bacterium | reverse complement strand
TTCCCGAACCAGTTGCCGCAGAACCTTGCACGCATGCTGTATGTGCAGCGCTACTGGCAGATTTCACATGTCGGCACAGGCTGGACGGCAAACATCAGCTTCCCGTACTCGGATCACGAGGCGGGGATGGTTTCCGACCGCTATCAGTTGCGCGGTGTGCGTCAGGCAGTTCCGTACGGTCCCTGGGAAGACCCGATCATGGGGACGACATCGGTATCGGATCCGATGACGAACTCGGTGATGGTCCATGACCTGAACCCGTCGAATGTCGGTGGCAATATCGCATTGGCGCAGCCCTACATACTGATGCAGAAGGAAGGCGCAAGTGTTCCCGAAGCCTTCGGTCTCGGGCGGAATTTCCCGAATCCTTTCAATCCTTCGACGACGATCAGCTTCGATGTCGCCGAGGAGCGTCACGTGCGCGTGGCGGTGTACAACAATCTCGGCATGGAAGTAGCGGAACTGGTCAGCGACATGCTGCCTGCGGGCCGTTACGACGTGCGCTTCGATGCGACGGATCTTCCGAGCGGCACGTACCTGTACCGTATGACGGCAGGTGATTTCGTGCAGACGGAGCGGATGACGCTGTCGAAGTAACGCTGTTCCGTTCCTGAGACTGGCAGATGATGAATCGGGGCGTCGCGCTGAACGTGACGCCCCGTTCACTTTCAGTGGCCTGCCGATATGTACATCTGTATTTCCTCCTGTCGTACCCATTGCATCTTTCTGTTCTTGGTCGTATGATAGAGACATATATCCGTTCCCGTACTTTCAATCTGGCAACGCTCATAATGTCCGACATCACAACCCAGGAATCGACCCGTACTCTGCACCTTCGCAACAGAAGCCTCCATCCCGCGTCCGATGTTCTGCTGATGGGAATTCTGAACGTGACGCCGGATTCCTTTTCGGACGGGGGAAGCCACAGTACGGAGCGGACTGCTGTCGACCACGCACTCAGGATGGTCGCGGAAGGAGCGGATATCATCGATATAGGTGGTGAATCCACTCGTCCGGGAGCGAGCGAACTCTCCGTTGAAGAGGAGCTGCTGCGGGTTCTTCCCGTACTGAAGCTGTTGCGATCCGAGAGTGACATCCCTGTCTCCATCGATACGCGGCATGCTGCCGTAGCGCAGGCGGCACTTGATGGCGGTGCAGACATGATCAACGATGTCAGCGCGTTGCGGCATGATCCAGGTATGGCGGAAATTCTGAGAGATGCCGATGTCCCCGTTGTCCTGATGCATATGAAAGGAGAACCCCGGACCATGCAGAACAACCCGCGGTATGACAATATAGTAGAGGATGTCAGGCACTTTTTTATGGAACGTATCGCGCATGGCCGTGCGTGCGGTCTGTCCCGATTCATACTTGATCCGGGGATCGGTTTCGGTAAAACCGTTACACACAATCTGACTCTCCTGCGTGAGCTTCATTTTTTCAGTGATCTGGATGCTCCCATTCTTGTCGGACTCTCGCGAAAATCCTTTATCGGTACATTGTCCGGTGCCGGGGTAAATGAACGGTTGCCCGGGAGCATTGCGGGAAATGTCATCGCATTTCTCAATGGCGCACATATCCTCCGTGTGCATGACATTGCAGCCACACGGCAGGCCATGGTTGTCGCCGCGTCCATCGCAGCCAGCAGGGAGGTGCAGGATGATCGTTAAGTTCGGATTTCTGGAAATCGGATGGAATGATCTACTCGATATTCTTGTCGTAACATTTGTTTTTTATCGACTCTACATCGTGATGCGCGGGACGATCGCGATTCAGATATTCCTCGGTTTGCTCGTGATCGTGGCGGTCTCCTTTGTCGCGAGCTCTCTGGAACTCAAAGCCGTGTCGTGGATTCTCAAGACATTGACCGATATCTGGGTCATTGCATTCATCATACTTTTCCAACCGGAACTGCGGCGATTGCTCGTGATTCTCGGACGCGGACGTCTTATGACCAATCTTGTCAGAGGCAGTATGGATGAAGTCATTGAGATTCTCGTCGAGGCCTGCGAAGAAATGGCACAACGTCAGATCGGCGCACTCATCGTCATTCCGCGGCGAACAGGAATACGCATGATCATCGAGTCGGGAATCGCTCTCGGGGCGGAAGTCAGCAAACAGCTTTTACTGTCGATTTTCAATCCCAAGGCGCCACTGCACGACGGGGCGGTCGTGATAAAGGACCGGATCGTCGAGGCCGCACGTTGTACGCTTCCACTCAGTAATCAATTGCGTATTGATGAATTCATCATGGGGATGCGACATCGCTCCGCGGTGGGAATATCAGAACAGACGGACGCCGTGACCATCGTCGTTTCGGAGGAAAACGGTGCCATCTCCATCGCCGAAGACGGACAACTGCATCGTGGGCTTTCACCGGACGAAATGCGGGAGTATCTGCGGAAGGTCCTCAATGTGAATGTCAAATCAGTTATTGAATCCACGTTCAAACAGGGAATAGATAACGACGAAGCAAAAGAATGAACAGCACATTTTCAGACAGACAGTATGATCTTGCCCGCGAAGAATTAGTAGCGATCATTCGAAAGAAGGGTATTACCGACCCGGGTGTACTCGATGCGATAGCATCCATCCCCCGGCATGTGTTTGTCCAGGACGTGTTCAAATCGAAGGCCTATGACGATTCCGCCCTTCCGATCGCTTGTCAGCAGACAATATCGCAGCCATACACCGTGGCCTTCATGACGCAATTATTGCAGATCCAGCATGGCGAGAAGGTCCTTGAGATCGGCACGGGAAGCGGGTATCAGGCATGTGTGCTTGCGCATATGGGTGCACGCGTGTTCACGATAGAGCGGCATCATGAGCTGCTTGAACTCGCACGATCCCGCTTTGAAACACTGGGGTTCAATATTGCATCGAAGGTTGGTGATGGCTCGATTGGATGGTCACAGTTCGCACCGTATGACGGAATCATCGTAACAGCGGGCGCGCCTGACGTCCCGTCATCGTTGCTGCGGCAGCTCAAGGACGGCGGCCGCCTGGTCATACCTGTCGGAGATCAATCGACACAGGAAATGATTCTGATCCGCCGGCAGGGCGAGGAATTCGTCCGGTCCAGACACGCCGGTTTCAAATTCGTGCCCCTTGTCGGCAAAGAGGGCTGGCAAAGCTGAGATGGGAAGCCCTGCGACTGCCGGACAGTTCCCCCGCATTACCGTCCTTGCCGGGCCTACCGCATCCGGAAAGACAGCATTGAGTCTCGAACTGGCTCGATTGATGAACGCCGAGATCATCAGCGCGGATTCGCGGCAGGTGTACCGGGGCATGAATATTGGCACGGCAAAACCCGGTACGGAGGAACGCGCGGCGGTGCCGCATCACGGAATCGATATCTGCGATATCACGGAAACATATACAGTCGGGCGATTTTTCAGAGACGCCTGCGGCTGGATCGACGACATACGCGGTCGTGGCAAGCAGGTGCTCGTCGTCGGAGGATCCGGATTGTATATACGTGCGTTGACGGACGGGCTTTTTGATGGTCCGGAAGCTGATCCGCAGCTGCGCGCGGAACTCGAGGCACGCGCACGGAAGGAAGGTCTCAATGTCCTGGTCGATGAATTACTGGCACTCGATCCCGGGGTTGCGTCATTCCTGGATCCAGAGAATCCTGTCCGCGTCATCCGTGCACTGGAAGTCTGCATCAGAACCGGTGAGCGCTATTCCGAACTTCGATCATCACGTATGCCCACGCAGACATTTGATGTCCGTATGCTCGGATTACGCTGGGAGCGCAGTGTCTTGTATGACCGTATCGATCAGCGTGTTGACAGTATGCTCACACAGGGTCTGATCGATGAGGTCCGGAACCTGCTCGCTGCCGGGGCGCATTCGGGCCTGACAGCACTCAACACCGTTGGATATAAGGAAGTCATCGCATATCTTGCCTCAGTACTGACGTACGATGAAATGGTGGAAGCCATCAAGCGCAACACGAGACGATATGCACGGAGGCAGTTGACCTGGTTCAGAAAGGAAACGCGTTTGCAGTGGACAGACATGACAGGGGAGTGGAATGCGGCGGATGTGGCAACACAATGGCATGCCGACGAAGCAGAGATGGAAGACAGTGAGGAGTAAGCAGTGCAAAGAAGCCGGAAGGCCGTGTTGCGAGAGAACAGACGATGAAAGGAACCACAAAAGAGCGGTGTACAGGAATTCGAATGGAACATGGAGAAATGTCATGAAAGGAAGAAATATTGTGTCTCTGTTTGCGCTCATACTGCTGCTTGCAAGTTGCCGGGCAAACGGGGACGCCGACGCCTCTGTCGCAGGGCGCGGTACGGGAAGCATTGTGACCGCAGTGCAGAGCGGCAGTGAAGACGTCCGTTTCACAACCACCGACGGCATTGTCATTGCAGGAACATTGTATGAAGCGGGCAGCAATGCACCGGCAGTTCTTTGCCTGCATCAATGGCGCAGTGACCGCAACAGCTTCGCCACCCTGGCGAAGAAGCTGCAGTTGAAGGGCTTTACCGTATTGGCCATTGACATGCGCGGTTACGGAGGGAGCACAAAGACAAGTGACGGCAGGAGTATCCGTCCTGACCGCAAGGCTGGCGCCGACATCGAGGCCGCTCTGAAATTTCTGCGCGGGCGCGGAACGGTTGATGGTAGCCGTATCGGCATCATCGGTGCGTCATACGGGAGCAGCAACGCCGTCATCCATGCGGCTGGCGATAAGACGATTCGTGCGCTCGTGCTGTTGAGTCCCGGCCTCAATTATTTCAACGAATTGCCGACCGAAGCCCCGGTAGCACAATACCGCGGGCGGCCGATGTTTGTCGCGGCGAGTAGTGAGGATCTTCGCTCTGTCGAGACTGTCGAGGCCTACCGGGAAATCAATCCGGGTATCGAATTCCAGATGTACGATGATGCCGGACACGGGACCGATATTCTGGATGCGGATGTCGGGCTCGATCGCGCGATCCTCAATTTTTTGGAAAAAAATCTTTGAATCCAGCTGTTTTTTTGATTGTAGTCTGTCACACTGTTTGACTTTAACAAAAAGTCTGCTATATTTGTGATCCTGTCCGGTTTTCAGGGGCAGGCCTGCTGGCGTAGCTCAGTTGGTAGAGCAGCTGATTTGTAATCAGCAGGTCACCAGTTCAAGTCTGGTCGCCAGCTCTGGTGGCAATGAAGAAAGCGGTGGGGTACCGAAGTGGCCAACCGGGACAGACTGTAAATCTGTTGTCATACGACTTCGTAGGTTCGAATCCTACCCCCACCACAGAGTTCATCCGCGGCATCGCCGTGAAGGAAGCACGAAGAGTGATAAGGTGTTTCAATACGGCAGAAATGTTGGCGGTCCCGTGCGCGGGGGTAACTCAATTGGTAGAGTCACAGCCTTCCAAGCTGTTGGTTGCGGGTTCGAGTCCCGTCTCCCGCTCCACGCTCACGTAGCTCAGTTGGTAGAGCACTTCCTTGGTAAGGAAGAGGTCACCGGTTCAAATCCGGTCGTGAGCTCCAGGTACAACGAGTACCTACATACGTATTCGTGACAAGAGGCAGAGAAATGGCCAAAGCAAACAAAGGACGTATCATCATCACGCTCGAGAGCAGCGCGGGTACGGGATATCGCTACACAACGAAGAAGAACAAGCAGTTACATCCGCAGCGTGTGGAGTACAAGAAGTTTGACCCCGTTGTGCGCAAGCATGTGATGTTCAAGGAAACCAAATAAACACAGCCCGTGCGGCTTACGAGAGTAGCTTAATTGGTAGAGCAGCGGTCTCCAAAACCGCAGGTTGGGGGTTCGAGTCCCTCCTCTCGTGCGAATTATCCAGTAGCACAGAAAGCCGGATCATGAAAGAAAAGATTACGGAATTTGTAAATGGCGTCATCAAGGAAATGAAGAAGGTGACGTGGCCCACGAAGGATGAGTTGAAAGACTCGACGACAGTGGTGCTCATATCTGCGGTCATCATCTCAATATTCGTGTTTCTCGTTGATACAGTTTTTACACAAATTATGACAGTGGTGCTCGGATCGTGACGGCTGCAGCCGCATCCGATGCATCAGGGAACGAACGGTTGTCCATGACTTCGGCAGAAGACACACAGAAAGAACATTTACGATGGTACGCCATACGGTCGTACTCCGGCCATGAGAACAAGGTCAAGGCGTACATCGAAAATGAGGTCAAACAGGCTGACCCGGCTCTGAATATGAGTGATCGGATCACAGCTGTGATTGTTCCCACGGAAAAGGTCTATGAGGTGCGCGACGGGAAAAAGCGAACGAAAACGCGCAATTTCTTTCCGGGTTATGTGCTCTTGCAATGCGTCCTGGACAAGGATACGAAGCACATCATTCTCAATACCCCATCAGTGATTTCCTTCGTGGGGCCGAAAAACACTCCGACCCCCCTGCGTCCCGACGAAATCGACAAGATTCTCGGTCGGATGGAGGAACGGCGCGACACAGAAGTCCCCGAGGTGCAGTTCCGCGTCGGCGATCCGGTCCGCGTCATAGATGGTCCATTCAACACCTTCAGCGGTTTTGTTCAGGAAGTCAATCAGGAGAAAACAAAGCTGAAGGTCATGGTTTCAATTTTCGGACGTAAAACTCCGGTGGAGCTCGATTTCAGTCAGGTCGAATTCGATACGTAATAGCATAACAGGCGGATACTCCCATGGCAAAAAAAATTGACGGGTTCATCAAACTCCAGATCCCAGCCGGGCAGGCGAACCCTGCGCCTCCGGTCGGACCGGCGCTCGGTCAGAAGGGCGTCAACATCATGGAGTTCTGCAAGCAATTCAATGCCCGTACTCAGGACAAGATGGGGCTCATCATCCCGGTTGTCATCACCGTCTTCTCCGACAAGTCGTTCAGCTTTGTGACCAAGACACCGCCTGCGGCTGTGCTGCTCAAGAAGGCGGCCAAGGTCGAAAAGGGGTCGGCCGAACCCAATCGCAGCAAGGTGGCGAAAGTGACGCGCGACCAGTTGCGCGAAATCGCCGAAAGTAAAATGACCGACCTCAATGCGCATACCGTCGAGGCAGCCATGGAAATGGTTGCGGGAACGGCACGCAGCATGGGATTCACTGTTGAAGGATAAGGTACAGGAAATGAAACTCACGAAACGCATGAAAGAAACCACATCCCTTGTCGAACGACAAAAGGAATACAGCATTCGGGAAGGTGTGGGGTTGCTCAAAAAAACAGCCAAAGCCAAGTTCGATGAATCGGTCGATGTCGCCGTGCGGCTGGGTGTCGATCCGAAAAAGTCGGATCAAATGGTCCGCGGTACCGCATCCCTGCCGCATGGAATCGGCAAATCAGTGCGTGTGCTCGTCCTGGCACGCCCTGCCAAGCATGCGGAGGCCACTGAAGCAGGCGCGGAACATGTCGGCTTTGAGGATTACCTCGAGAAAATCCAGAATGGCTGGGCGGATATCGACGTGGTGATCGCCACACCTGATGTCATGGGCGAGGTCGGAAAGCTCGGCAAGGTGCTCGGTCCGCGCGGGCTGATGCCCAACCCGAAATCCGGTACCGTCACCAACGATATCGCACAGGCGGTGCAGGACGTCAAAGGTGGGAAGATCTCATTCCGCGTCGACAAGGGCGGCATCGTCCATGCCATGGTCGGCAAGATCAATTTTCCGGAAGACAACATCATCGAAAACATCCAGTCATTTATCTCGACACTGAACCGGATGAAACCCACCGCCTCGAAAGGCGTGTATATCAAGGGCGTGACGCTCTCGAGCACCATGGGTCCCGGTATCCGTATAGACAAAAGCGAAGCAGCACAGCTGCACTGATATAAATTGATTTCGTCCACTGACATGCATCCGGTCAGTTACGCACTCTCAATGCTTCTACTCTAATTCATTTGCACACACATTCGAACTTTCCCTTGAGAAACGAATGACCAAAGAACAAAAAGCCAAGGTGATCGGGGATACTGTCGAGCGTCTTCAACGCGCGAGCGGACTCTACCTGGCGGACTTCGCATATCTCACAGTCGAAAAGGCCAATCATCTTCGCGGTGAATTCTTCAGGGCCGGTGTGGACTACAAAGTCATCAAAAACACACTGCTTAAACGCGCGCTGCAGGATGTGGGCGGGTACGACGATATCATGCCGTATCTGGTCGGGCAGACCGGTGTCGTCTTTACATACGACGATCCCATCGCCCCTGCCCGCCTGCTGAAAACCTTCATCAAGGACAACGAGAAAATGTTGTCGGTGAAGGCCTGCGTCATCGGCGAGGAAGTCTTTGACGGTTCGCGCCTCGAAGAACTTGCGAATCTTCCGACACATGAGGAATTGATCGCCAGCATCATCGGCAGCATCGCTGCTCCTTCCCAGGGCATCGTCGGTGCCATCCATGGAGTTATGAGCGGCCTCGTCTATGCCATCGATGCTATCGAAAAACAAAAACAGGACCAGGCAGCCTGATCACCAGAACATCAGAACGAATCTAATTTCATTTCTCCCAAGGAGTTATACAATGTCCGTAATTGAAGAAATTGTTGAGAAAATCGAGAAACTGACGCTTCTCGAAGCGGCCGAACTCAAGACCGCCCTTGAAGACAAATTCGGCGTCACCGCTGCCGCCCCCATGATGATGGCAGGTGGAATGATGCCGGGTGCAGCACCGGCCGCTGAAGCTGAAGAGAAGACAGAATTCGATATCGAATTGACATCCTTCGGCAGCAACAAAATCAATGTGATCAAGGTCGTACGCTCAGCGACGAGCCTCGGTCTGAAAGAAGCCAAGGATCTGGTTGAAAGCGCACCCTCCGTCATCAAGGAGCAGCTTTCGAAGGATGAAGCAGACAAGCTGAAGAAAGAACTTGAGGATGCCGGTGCGACCGTCACTCTGAAGTAATCTCGCTGTTTGAACGCACTATTTCTCCACCAATTGACAAAACGTTCTGTTTTACGACAACGGCGATTCATTGATGTGATTGACAGGAAGCGGGTTGAATTTTGTTTGACCCGCACTTGTCGTTTTATCGACGTCGCTCTGATCGTCACCCAACACCGGCCTCACCTCGTTTGAGGACCGCAGTGAGCACGCGGGTTTCCGTCACGTACGCACCATGTAAGGAGCCAGGAATTGACCACTTCAAACGCGAACGGTTTCAACGATACATTCAGGAAACTGGACCTGACGCAAATGCCCAATGGGCGCTGGAGCTTCGGAAAAATATCCGACCTCTATGAATATCCGAACTTTCTCAATGTCCAGGTTGGATCCTATGAGCATTTTCTGCAAGAGAAAGTCTCACCTGCACAGCGCCTGGATAACGGGCTGCAACAGGTGTTCAAAACCAATTTTCCTATCACCGATGCCAGGGAAAACTACATCCTCGAATTCATCGAGTATTTCCTGGAAAAACCGAAATATACCGTCAACGAATGTCAGGAGCGCGGGCTCAGCTTTGCGGTCCCGCTGAAGGCACGATTGCGTCTTTCGAGCAAATCGGAGGAACCCAACAGCAACGAATTTATCGAGACCATCGAACAGGAAGTGTATCTCGGTAATCTTCCTTACATGACTGAACGTGGCACCTTTATCATCAACGGTGCCGAACGCGTCGTCGTCAGCCAGTTGCACAGATCCCCCGGCGTCTTTTTCGGTGAATCCATGCACCCGAACGGCACCAAGATGTACTCGGCGCGCATCATCCCGTTCCGCGGGTCCTGGGTTGAATTCGCCACGGATATCAATCATGTCATGTACGCCTACATCGACAGAAAAAAGAAATTTCCCGTTACCACTCTATTACGTGCACTTGGCTTCTCCTCAAACAGGGAATTGCTCGAGCTCTTCGATCTCGTCGAGGAAGTCAAATTATCGGAGAGCAATCCGGAAGAACTCTACGGCCGTATCCTCTGCGAGGAAGTGATCGACGAAGCGACAGGCGAATTGCTCATCAGCGCCGACATCGAAATCGATGAAGCTATTCTGGGAAATCTGAACTCGCACGACATCAAGCAGGTTCGTGTCTATAAAACCGATAATGAAAATGCGCTGGTGATCGCCAACACGATTCGCAAGGACGAATCAAGCAACGATCAGGAAGCACTGGAAATGATCTACAAGCAGTTGCGGTCGGGAGAAGCGCCGGATCTGGAAACAGCCCGTGGACTGCTTGAGCGCCTCTTCTTCAATCCAAAACGCTACGATCTCGGTATCGTTGGCCGCTACCGCCTCAACAGCAAACTCGAACTGAACATAGATGCGGAAACCACAACCCTGACACGTGAAGATATCGTTTCCATCGTCCGGTACCTGATCGACCTGATGCAGGGACAGCAAAACGTCGATGATATCGATCACCTCGGCAATCGCCGTGTCCGTACCGTCGGGGAACAACTCGCCGCGCAATACAACATCGGCATCTCGCGTATGGCGCGGACCATCAAGGAGCGGATGAATATCCGGGATGTTGAGAACTTCGCTCCGGCGGACCTTGTCAATGCCCGTACCATTACCAGCGTCGTCAATGCGTTTTTCGGGACCAACCAGCTCTCGCAGTTCATGGACCAGACGAACCCTCTGTCCGAACTGACGCATAAACGCCGTATGTCCGCCCTCGGTCCGGGCGGCCTGACGCGAGAGCGTGCAGGCTTCGAAGTGCGTGACGTTCACTATACACATTATGGACGACTGTGTCCGATTGAAACACCGGAAGGACCGAACATCGGCCTGATTTCCTCGCTCTGCATCCATGCGCGCATCGATGATTTCGGCTTTATCGAGACTCCCTATCGTGTCGTCAAAAACGGCAAGGTGTCCAAGGACGTCGTGTACCTGACAGCGGAAGAGGAAGACGACATCGTCATTGCTCAGGCAAACGCGCCGCTGAATCCGGATGGGACGTTTGCGCTGGATCGCGTCAAGTGTCGACTCGGAAGTGAGTTTCCCGTCGTCTCTCCTGGTGATGTCGCCTTCATGGACGTTGCACCGAACCAGATTGTCAGTCCCGCCGCGGCCTTGATACCTTTCCTCGAGCATGATGACGCGAACCGTGCATTGATGGGTTCAAACATGCAGCGACAGGGCGTGCCCCTGCTCAGGCCCGAAGCCCCGCTGGTCGGTACCGGCCTCGAGGAGAAAGTCGCACGTGATTCGTATGCCATGATTGTGGCCGAGCATGACGGCCGTATTCTCTTCGTCGACTCGACACGCATTCGCGTGCAGTATGATCTGGGGCGGACGCAAGACGATATGCTCGTCGCCTTCGATGAGAACGGAGTCGTTGAGTATGAACTGATCAAGTTTTTCCGCACGAACCAGGACACCTGCATCAATCAACGTCCTGTCATGAAGCCGGGGCAGAAGTTCAAGAAAGGCGACATTCTCGCCGACGGCAGCTCTACTGACCAGGGCGAGCTCGCACTCGGACGGAATATCATCGTGGCCTTCATGCCATGGCGCGGGTACAACTTCGAGGATGCCATCATCGTCAGCGAGCGCCTCGTGGCGGAGGATGTCTACACCTCCATACATATCGAGGAATTCGAGCTTCAGGTGCGTGATACCAAGCGCGGCGAAGAAGAGCTCACGCGCGAAATCCCGAATGTCAGTGAGGAAGCGACGAAGGATCTCGATGAGTTCGGTATCATCCGCGTCGGTGCTGAAGTCGGTGAGAACGATATCATCATCGGAAAAATCACTCCGAAGGGTGAATCCGATCCCACACCCGAAGAAAAACTGCTCAAAGCTATTTTCGGGGAAAAGGCCGGAGACGTCAAAGACGCATCACTCAAGGCACCGCCGGGTATGAAAGGGGTCGTGATCAAGACCAAGCTCTTTACGCGGAAGAAAAAGGAAAGTGACACGAAAAAAGAGGAAAAACGCCGCCTCGAAAAACTCGATCTGGATTTCGATGGTCGTCGGCATGATCTGACCCACCGCTTTGCTCAGAAGCTGACACAATTGCTCAAGGGTGAGAAGCTTCTCGGTGTCCGTGACCTCCACGGAAGCAGTGTCATTCGTGGCGGGACGGTCGTTGGCGAAGAGACATTTTTCAACATTCTCGATCAGCTCACTTCGCTGGATTCGACACAGCCATGGAGTGATTCGAAGCGCGTCAATGCGTTGGTTGAACGAATCTATGACAATTACAAGTACGCGCGGCGTGAGCTGGAAGAAGAGTACAAGCGGGAAAAAGGCAAGATCCAGATGGGTGAGGATTTGCAGCCCGGTATCGTGCAGCTCGCAAAAGTCTATGTTGCCAAGAAACGCAAGCTTTCCATCGGTGACAAGATGGCGGGGCGGCACGGCAACAAGGGCGTTGTCTCGAACGTGGTACCGGTGCAGGACATGCCGTACCTCGACGATGGTACACCCGTCGATATCGTTCTCAATCCTCTCGGTGTCCCATCGCGCATGAATCTCGGACAGCTGTACGAAACCGCACTCGGTTGGGTCGCCAAGCGACTCGGCGCCGGTGTACGGTTTGCTACACCGATCTTCGACGGTGCGCAATGGGAGGAAATTCAGGAATTGATGTCGTCGGTAGGCCTGAACCCCTCCGGAAAAATCGATCTCTACGACGGTCGTAGCGGCGAACGATTTGATCAACCGGTAACTGTCGGCTTTATCTACATGCTCAAACTGAGCCATCTTGTCGACGATAAGATTCATGCCCGGTCGATCGGTCCCTATAGCCTTATCACGCAGCAACCTCTTGGCGGAAAAGCCCAGTTCGGCGGCCAGCGTTTCGGAGAAATGGAGGTTTGGGCACTCGAGGCCTACGGAGCCGCACATGTGTTGCAGGAAATCCTTACCGTCAAGAGTGACGACGTACAGGGACGCTCCAAGGTCTATGAAGCGATCGTCAAGGGTGAAAATCTGCCGGATCCCAATGTCCCCGAATCCTTCAACGTGCTCGTCCGCGAGCTGCAGGGACTCGGGCTGGAAATAAAAATCGATTGACCTTCGCCCCCACGCGACGGAACAGTCATTTCATGAGTACGATACGAAATTGATTGGAGATACATAATGCCATTCAAACCGCAGGAGCAAGTCAAAAAGAATTTCAAGCGTATTGCGGTGAGCCTTGCCTCGTCCGATACCATTCTTTCCCGTTCCTATGGCGAAGTCACCAAGCCCGAGACGATCAACTACCGTTCCTATCGACCGGAAAAAGACGGTCTTTTCTGCGAAAAGATCTTCGGACCGGTTCGCGATTGGGAATGCCACTGCGGAAAGTACAAGCGGATCCGCTACAAAGGCATCATCTGTGACCGCTGTGGCGTCGAAGTGACTCAGAAGTCCGTGCGTCGTGAACGCATGGGTCATATTTCCCTTGCCGTGCCGATCGTGCATATCTGGTATTTCCGCTCACTGCCGAGCAAAATTGCCAATATCCTCGGTATCTCGTCGAAGGAACTCGAACGCATCATTTATTACGAGAACTATGTCGTGATCAATCCGGGGCCGACCAGCTTTCCGCGGCCGTTCGGTGCTCTCGACGATGAATTTCCCGAGGTCGAAAGTGGCGACAAGGTCGACAAGGCCTATTTCCGTAACGACATCACACTGCTGACGGAAGAGGAATTCGTTGATGTTCTGATGGGCCTGCCGGAAGGCAATCAGGAACTCGATGACGATGATCCCAACAAATTCGTGGCATTGATCGGTGGCGATGCTATCAAAGGCTTGCTCCGTGTCGTCAATATCGAAAAACTTGGTACACGTCTTCGCTATCAGATCCGTTTCGAGAATTCCCAGCAGAAGCGTCTTGAGGCCATCAAACGTTTGCGCGTGGTCACGGCGTTTCTCGGCCAGAAGGATGGCGCCTACACCAATCAGCCCGAATGGATGGTCCTTGACGTCATCCCTGTCATTCCTCCCGAATTGCGACCGCTGGTCCCACTCGAGGGTGGCCGTTTTGCTACATCGGATCTCAACGATCTCTACCGGCGGGTCATCATCCGCAACAACCGTCTCAAGCGTCTGATCGACATCAAGGCGCCGGAAGTCATTTTGCGCAACGAGAAGCGCATGTTGCAGGAAGCGGTCGACTCACTGTTCGACAACAGCCGCCGTGTCAACTCCGTCCGCAGCGACAACAACCGCGCACTCAAGTCTCTTTCAGACATGCTCAAGGGGAAGCAGGGGCGTTTCCGTCAGAACCTGCTCGGTAAGCGCGTCGATTATTCGGGTCGCTCCGTCATCGTGGTCGGTCCTGAAATGAAGCTCCATCAATGCGGTCTGCCGAAAGACATGGCTGTCGAGCTTTTCAAGCCCTTCGTCATCCGCAAACTGATTGAGCGCGGTATCGTCAAAACGGTAAAGAGCGCAAAGAAAGTCGTCGATAAGAAAGGGCCTGAAGTCTGGGATATTCTCGAAAAAATCATCGACGGACATCCAGTACTGCTCAACAGAGCACCGACGCTGCACCGCCTTGGTATCCAGGCGTTTCAGCCGCTTCTCGTCGAGGGAAAAGCCATTCGTCTTCACCCGCTTGTCTGTACCGCATTCAACGCAGACTTTGACGGTGACCAGATGGCGGTGCACGTACCGCTTTCCTTCGATGCGCAGCTCGAAGCATCCATTCTTCTGCTTTCCGCCCACAACATCCTTTCGCCGCAGAATGGAAGTCCGATCACAATCCCGTCACAGGAAATGGTGCTCGGCTGTTATTACATCACGAAAGCACTGCCGGGAGACAAGGGCGAGGGTATGCTGTTCGCATCCATGGATGATGCGATGATCGCGTATGATCAGGGTCGGGTCGGTTTGCATGCACGTGTGAAGGTGCGTGTCCCGCTGACCGGGGATCGACGAGTGGAAGGAGGTCCGCGGAACGAGATCGTCGACACGACGCTTGGGCGCGTTCTCTTCAGCCGCATCGTACCCGAGGATATCGGCTTCATTAACGAGATTCTCACCAAACGCCGGCTGGTGCAGCTTATCGGTAGCATTTTCCATGCAGGCGGGAATCTTGTCACAACGCGTTTTCTCGATAATCTCAAAGATCTCGGTTTCGGCTATGCCACCAAAGGCGGGTTGTCTATCAGCGTTGCCGACGTGGAAATCCCCGATGAGAAGACCGAGATCATCGACAAGGCGCAACGTGATGTGGAAAATATCATGAAACAGTACCAGATGGGCTTCATCACGAACGGTGAGCGGTACAACAAGGTGATTGACATCTGGACGCGCACGACCAATCGCGTCGCCGATAAACTGTTCGATACGCTGCAGCGAAGCCAGAACGGTTTCAATTCCCTGTACATGATGATGGATTCCGGTGCACGTGGTTCGAAAGAGCAGGTGCGGCAGCTTGCCGGAATGCGCGGCCTGATGGCCAAGCCTCAGAAAAGTCTTACCGGACAGACGGGCGAAATCATCGAAAACCCGATTGTAGCGAATTTCCGTGACGGGCTTTCTGTACTGGAATACTTTATCTCCACTCACGGTGCCCGCAAGGGATTGGCCGATACGGCCTTGAAAACAGCGGATGCCGGTTACCTGACAAGGCGTCTGGTCGATGTCGCACAGGATGTCGCGATTACAGAATTCGACTGCAACACCATTCGCGGTGTCGAAGTCGAGGCGCTCAAGGAGGGAGAGGACATCAAGGAGCCGCTGTCCGAGCGTATTCTTGGCCGTGTCTCGCTCTATGATGTGAAGGATCCCCTCAACGATACGATGCTCATTCGCGCCGGAGAAATGATCGACGAAGCGAAAGCGATAGCTGTGGCTGAGACTTCGATCGAGTCGGTAGTGATTCGGTCGGTGTTGACCTGTGAGGCGCGTCACGGAACATGCGCCCGCTGTTACGGACGGAATATGACGACTGGACGTCTGGTCGATGTCGGAGAAGCAGTCGGTATCATCGCTGCACAGTCCATCGGCGAACCCGGAACCCAGCTTACATTGCGCACGTTCCACGTCGGCGGTACAGCGAGCCGCATTGCCGCACAGTCCCAGATCTCTACACGTTTTGACGGACGCGTACAATTCGAGGGCCTCCGCTACGTCGTCTATCATGATGACATCGAGGATCGTACGATAGTAATCAACAGAAACGGGCTCATCAACATTCTTGACGACGACAATCGTGTGCTTTCGAAATACGATATTCCCTACGGGGCCATTTTGCTTGTCGAAGAAGAGCAGCACGTCGCACGTGGTGAGGTTCTGTATGAATGGGATCCGTACAATGCCACCATTATCGCTGCATTCAAAGGCAGGGTGCAATACGCCGATCTCTTCGAAGGTCGTACCTTCCGCGAGGAACCCGACGAACAGACCGGTCACATCCAGAAAGTGGTGACGGATTCAAAGGACAAGACGCTCAATCCGCGTATTCAGATTGTCGATGACGAGGGCGAAGTGTTGGCGGAATACAACACTCCCGTACGGGCGAACCTCACCGTCGACAACGGTCAGCGTGTGGTCGCCGGTGTGGTCCTGGTGAAAATTCCCCGTGAAATAGGAAAGACACGTGACATTACCGGTGGTTTGCCGCGTGTGACCGAACTGTTCGAATCCCGCAGCTCGCAGAACCCCTCTATCGTCAGTGAGATCGACGGCACAGTCACCTTCGGCGCGCAGAAGCGCGGTTCCCGTGAAATTATCGTCACCAGTCACGACGGGAGTGATGTCCGTACCTACCTGGCACCCATCGGTCGACATGTGCTTGTACAGGAGTTCGATATCGTGAAAGCGGGTGAACGCCTGACTGACGGTTCGATCAATCCGCATGACATCCTCCGTATCAAAGGCGCCGGTGCCGTGCAGGAATACCTGGTCAACGAAATCCAGGAGGTCTACCGCATGCAGGGCGTCCGAATCAACGACAAGCATATCGAGGTGATCGTTCGTCAGATGCTGCAGAAGGTGCGCATCATCTCACCGGGTGACACACAGTTCCTGGAAGGTGATGTCGTCGAACGTGGGCGCGTAGTCGAGGAGAACAGTGAACTCAATGATAAAGTCATCATTACAGACAAAAAAGACTCTAAATTCAAGAAGGGTCAGATTGTCTCCCGCAAGAAAGTGCGTGAGGCGGCATTTGAATTAAAGAAGAAAGAGAAGGAATCTCCGGAATTCAATGATGCAGAGCCTGCGAATTACGAGCCGATTCTTCTCGGCATCACGCAGGCCTCGCTGACGACGGAGAGCTTCATTTCCGCTGCCTCGTTCCAGGAGACGACAAAGGTGTTGACCGAGGCGGCGATTGCCGGCAAGGTCGATGATCTGGTCGGCCTCAAGGAAAATGTCATTATCGGGCATCTGATCCCGGCCGGTACCGGGCTCAAGAAGTTCCGCAATATTATTGTTACATCGACGCAGGACGAGACGGAAGAACCCGCTGAGGAGGAATACGCACCGTCACTGCAGGCACAATAAAAGGCCTTTGTATCTCGAATCCAGTTCTCCCTCCGCCGCAATCGGCGGCGGAGGAAGAAAAACATTCAAAGTCCGGGCAAAACGCTTGACAATGTGCCTATCTTTCGCTAAATTTATAAGCTCTTGTGAGCTCTTCTGATCTCACCCAAGATTGTTACGCATCTCACTTCAAAGGAATACACTCGTGCCGACGATTAGCCAGCTTGTTCGTAAAGGTAGAAAGGTCATCAAGGCCAAGAAGAAGGCGCCCGCATTGGAAGCCTGTCCGCAGAAGCGCGGTGTATGCACACGCGTGTATACGACGACTCCCAAGAAACCGAATTCGGCATTGCGCAAAGTTGCGCGTATCCGTCTTTCGAACGGTCAGGAAGTGACAGCTTACATTCCGGGTGAAGGGCACAATCTTCAGGAGCACTCGATCGTCATGATTCGGGGTGGGCGTGTCAAGGATTTGCCGGGCGTGCGTTATCATGTCATTCGCGGCACGTTGGATACGCAGGGCGTGGAGTCACGCCGGCAGGGGCGTTCGAAGTACGGTGCCAAACGGCCCAAATAACAATTGGCAATCACGAGTAGTAAAGTCACAGAGTTATGAGAAAGAGACGCGCAGATCGCAGACAACTGAGCACGGACCCGAAGTACAACGACGTACTGGTCTCGCGCTTTGTCAACTCCATCATGTGGGGTGGAAAAAAGACCACCGCCCGTCGTATTCTGTATGGTGCATTGGAGGAAATCGAACAACGTACCGGTCAGGACGGCTACGAGGTGTTTCGCAAGGCGCTGTTCAACGCGCAGCCAATCATCGAAGTACGAGCCCGCCGTGTCGGTGGTGCGACATATCAGGTTCCCATGGAAGTGCGTCCCGACCGTCGCACTGCGCTCTCCGTACGCTGGCTGCTCAATGCCGCCCGAGGACGTGGTGACAAATCGATGATGCGGCGTCTCGCCGCAGAGCTGATCGCCGCCTCCAATAATGAGGGTGGCGCAGTCAAAAAGAAAGACGAAGTGCATCGTATGGCCGAATCCAACAAGGCCTTCGCACATTTCAAATGGTAACGGTACTCTAAGAACGAAAGGACAGGGAAAGAAACACCCCATGGCGAAGCGGGAATATCCATTGGAACGCACCAGAAACATCGGTATCATGGCGCATATCGATGCCGGGAAAACTACGACGACGGAGCGGATTCTGTTTTATACCGGAATCCTTCACCGTATGGGCGAAGTCCACGACGGCGCTGCGACTATGGATTGGATGGAGCAGGAAAAGGAACGGGGAATTACCATCACCAGTGCTGCAACGACATGCTTCTGGCGAAATCATCGTATCAATATTATCGACACACCGGGACATGTCGATTTTACAGTCGAAGTCGAGCGCTCCCTGCGTGTCCTCGACGGTGCGGTCGCTTTGTTCTGCGCCGTTGGCGGTGTCGAACCGCAATCCGAAACCGTCTGGCGCCAGGCTGATAAGTACCGTGTCCCGCGCCTGGCTTTCGTCAACAAAATGGATCGTGTAGGAGCGGACTTCTACCATGCCGTTGAAATGATGCGCACACGATTGGGGGCCAATGCCATCCCCGTCGTTCTGCCCATCGGACAGGGTGAAACCTTCGTCGGTATTATCGATTTGATTACCAATACTGCGCGTATCTATCACGACGAAACCTTCGGTGGAACCTGGGACGAAATCGATATTCCGGACGATCTCAAGGAATTGGCGCATGAGCATCGTACGAAAATGCTTGATGCCGTCGCCGATGTCGATGACACCCTGCTGGTGAAATATCTTGACGGCGAGGAAATCAGCCCCGAGGAAATCTCTCGCGTACTGCGCCGCGCAACGGTGGATATGGTTATCGTACCGGTGCTCTGTGGCTCCTCTTTCAAAAACAAGGGCGTCCAGCGTATGCTTGACGCTGTTGTCGATTTTCTTCCTTCTCCTTCGGATGTCGGGGCCACGGTCGGACATCATATCAACCTTTCCGACCATGTGGAGCGCCAGCCCACAGACGAAGAAAAATTTTCTGCATTGGCGTTCAAGGTCGCGACGGATCCGTATGTTGGGAGACTCATTTTCTTTCGCGTCTACTCGGGGAACATCAAGGCGGGTTCTTACGTGTTCAATGCGATCAGCGGGAAGAAGGAGCGACTCGGGCGTATCCTGCGTATGCATGCCAATCATCGGGAAGATGTGGAAACCGCATACACGGGTGATATTTGTGCCGCCATCGGGCTCAAGCATACGCGGACAGGCGATACGCTTTGTGATGAATCCGATCCGGTCGTGCTGGAGAAAATGGAATTTCCCGAGCCCGTCATCGATGTTGCGATTGAGCCGAAATCCAAAGCGGATCAGGAGAACCTCAGTGCGGCCATTCAGAAGCTGGCAGAGGAAGACCCGACCTTCCGCGTTCATACCGATGAGGATTCCGGACAGACGATTATCAGCGGGATGGGCGAACTGCATCTCGAAATTCTGATCGATCGCATGAAACGCGAGTTTGGTGTCGAGGCGAATGTCGGAAAACCGCAGGTCGCCTACAAGGAAACGATTCGCAATGCAGCGGTGGCCGATACGAAGTTTGTAAGACAAAGCGGTGGCCGCGGGCAGTATGGCCATGTTGTCATTGAGGTCATGCCGAATGAAAAAGGCGGGGGTTTCGAGTTTGTCGACGATATCGTCGGTGGTTCAATTCCGAAGGAATACATTCCAGCTGTCGCCGACGGGATCAAGTCGGCCATGCGCAATGGGTTTCTCGCTGGCTATCCTATCGAAGATATCAAGGTTCGTCTCTATGATGGGTCTTATCACGATGTCGATTCCTCCGAAATGGCATTCAAGATCGCCGGTTCCATGGCCTTCAAGGAAGCCGCACGCAAGGGGAAACCAGTCCTGCTCGAACCGGTATTTCTTGTCGAAGTGATTACACCGGAAGAATATATGGGCAGTGTCGTCGGCGATCTGAATTCGCGACGCGGTCGCATCGAGGGCATGGGAACCCGCAGCGATGCGCAGGTGGTTCGTGCCATGGTTCCGCTCTCGGACATGTTTGGCTATGCGACAGCGTTGCGGTCGCTCTCCCAGGGGCGTGCTATCTATACCATGCATTTCGATCATTATGATGAAGTGCCGAGCAGTATCAGCGAAAAGATCGTTGAGAAGTATCAAGGCAAAAAGTCGGAAAAATAATCATTTGATTTTCAACGTTCACTCAATACAGTCACAGGAGCACTAGCACCATGGCCAAGGAAAAATTCGATCGCTCTAAGCCTCACGTCAACATCGGAACCATCGGTCACGTTGACCACGGGAAAACCACACTGACGGCTGCCATTACAATGGCATTGGCCAAGCAGGGTCTTTCTGCCGTCCGCACCTTTGACTCCATCGATAACGCGCCGGAAGAGCGTGAGCGTGGTATCACTATCGCGACGGCACACGTCGAGTATCAAACAGCTAATCGGCATTACGCACACGTCGACTGCCCGGGTCACGCTGACTATGTCAAGAATATGATCACCGGTGCCGCTCAGATGGACGGTGCGATTCTCGTCGTCGCTGCTTCCGACGGCCCTATGCCTCAGACTCGTGAACACATTCTTCTTGCGCGCCAGGTGAACGTGCCGCGTATTGTCGTGTTTCTCAACAAAGTCGACATGGTCGATGACGACGAACTCCTTGAGCTTGTAGAACTTGAGCTCCGGGAATTGCTCAGTTCCTACGAATTCCCCGGCGACGATATCCCCATTATCCGCGGCAGTGCATTGCATGCTCTCGAAGCAGGTACGAATGCAGACGCACCCGTCGATGACGAGCGCCTCAATTGTATTACGGAATTGATGGAAGCCTGTGACACATACATTCCCATCCCCGAGCGTCAGGTCGACAAACCCTTCCTGATGTCGGTCGAGGATGTATTTTCCATCACCGGTCGTGGTACGGTGGGCACCGGTCGTATCGATCGCGGCATCGTCAAGGTTGGTGAGGAAGTCGAAATCATCGGACTCGGAGCCAGAAAGAAAACTGTCGTCACCGGTGTCGAGATGTTCCGCAAGGAGCTCGACCAGGGTATGGCAGGCGACAATGTCGGGCTGCTCCTCCGTGGTGTTGACAAGGAAGAACTCGAGCGCGGTATGGTACTCGCCAAAACCGGTAGTATCACTCCGCACAAAAAATTCTCCGCACAGGTCTATGTTCTGAAGAAAGAGGAAGGTGGTCGTCACACTCCGTTCTTCAACAATTACCGCCCGCAGTTCTATTTTACGACGACGGACGTAACCGGTATCGTTGAACTTCCGGAGGGAACGGAAATGGTCATGCCCGGAGACAACGTCGATGGAATGATTATTTCTATGATCAGCGAAATCGCCATGGAAGAAGGACAGCGTTTTGCCATTCGTGAAGGCGGCCGTACCGTCGGTGCGGGTGTCGTGGCGAAAATTATAGAATAAGATATGTTGATAAGAACAGTGGGTGGAAACACCACCCTCTGTTCTTCTCATAACAAAGACGAGCGAGTTTACCGTGGCGCAGCAAAAGATACGCATCAAATTGAAGTCCTACGATCATAACCTGATCGACAAATCGGCGGAGAAGATAATCAAGACCGTCAAGACCACCGGTGCCGTGGTGTCGGGACCGATCCCTCTCCCCACAAAAAGATCCGTGTACACGGTCTTGCGGTCGCCGCATGTTGACAAAAAATCCCGCGAGCAGTTTGAAATTCGCTCGCACAAACGCCTCATTGACATTTTCAACTCCACCCAGCGCACCGTCGATTCGTTGATGAAGCTTGAGCTTCCGGCCGGTGTGGATGTTGAAATTAAAGTGTAACGACTTAGAAGAGCTGGTTTGACACTATGCGCGGAATACTAGGAAAGAAACTCGGAATGACAAGCGTCTTCGATGACGATGGGAAACTTATTCCCTGCACGATCATCGAAGCGGGTCCCTGCACCGTATTGCAGAAACGCAATAAGGAGGCGGACGGGTATGAAGCGGTGCAGCTCGGGTACCTCGAGCGTTCCGGAAAAAACGTCAACAAACCCGATCAGGGTCAGTTTGACAAATATGGTGCGCCCCCATTGCGACACGTCCGGGAATTCAAGGGGTTCGATGTGGCCACATTGTCTTCCGGAGATGAGGTTACCATCAACGATCTCTTCGAGGTCGGTGAAAAAGTGACTGTCACCGGGACTTCCAAGGGAAAGGGCTTCCAGGGCGTGATGAAGCGTCATGGGTTCAGTGGCGTCGGTGGTGCCTCGCATGGTCAGCATAACCGCCTTCGCGCCCCGGGTTCCATCGGCTCGAGCTCCTACCCCTCCCGCGTATTTCGCGGTATGCGTATGGCTGGCCGTACCGGTGGCAAGCGTGTGACCTACAAAAACATGACCATTATTCGTGTTATCCCCGAGTCGAACATCCTCATCGTGAAGGGTGCTGTCCCCGGAGCAAAGACCGGGCTACTCGAGATTTACAAACAAGCAAAGTAATTGCCGTCATTATGAACGTTCAAGTATATACCACCACGGGCACGAAGAGCGAAGAAGTCGCTTTGAATGAAGCGGTTTTCGGAATCGAGCCCAACGCGCATGTCGTCTATCAGGCGGTCCGCATTCATCTCGGGAACAAACGTCAGGGAACGTCAAAGAGCAAGGAACGTGCTGACGTGCGTGGTGGCGGTCGCAAGCCATGGCGTCAGAAAGGACGCGGCACGGCGCGCGCCGGTACGACGCGGTCGCCCCTGTGGGTCGGCGGCGGGACGATTTTTGGTCCTCGCCCCCGAGATTACAGGAAAAAGTTGCCTCTGAAAATGCGGCAACTGGCACGCAAATCCGCGTTTGCGATGAAAGCCGTTGACCAACAGATCATGGTCGTCGAGGATTTCACAATCGAATCAGCCAAGACCAGGGATGTCGCAGCGTTGCTCAAGGCATTATCGCTGGAAGGAACCAAGACCTTGCTGGTAGTGGCGGAATACGATCAGAGTTTGTGGCTCGCCGGGAGAAACATACCCACGCTGGAAATCCGTGAAGCATCGAAGGCATCGACCTACGACGTGCTGAACAATCAGATGCTACTGATACAGAAAAGCGCGCTCCCTGTGATCGAAGCGGCGTTTACGAAAATATAACGAGTATACTGGCCATGAAAACTATTATTAAACGCCCGATTCTCACGGAAAAGATGACCATGCTCGCAGAGCGTAATCAATACGCATTCGAAGTGGACATCAACGCAAACAAGATTGAAATTGCTCAGGCGATTGTCAAGAGGTTTTCCGTCGATGTAGAAAGCATTCGCACTATCCGCTACAAAGGAAAACGGAAATCCCAGTTTACCCGACGCGGTCGACTCGAAGGAAACCGGCCGAGCTGGAAGAAAGCGATTGTCACCCTCAAGGAAGGCCAGATTATCGAGCTGCTGGAAGACTAGGCAGAAAACGGAGGAGTTCCGCGAAGCATTCACGGAGATCCGAAACTGTGACAGTGAAGAATAACGAGAACAAGAAAGCAAGGAAAGAGCAGTGGCTGTCAGAAAATTACGCCCGATGACCCCCGCGACGAGGTTCTACTCGATAAGTACATTCGAGGAAGTGACCTGTACGACACCGGAAAGAGCGCTCCTCGCACCGCTCAAGAAAAGCGGTGGCAGGAACAATCATGGTCGCATCACCAGTCGTCATCGCGGCGGTGGTCACAAACGTCGTTATCGCATCATCGATTTCAGACGGAACAAGATTGGAATTCCCGGTCACGTCGAAACGATAGAATATGATCCGAATCGGACAGCGTTTATCGCGCTTATCGTCTATGCGGACGGAGAGAAGCGCTATATTCTCGCCCCCGACGGCCTCACAGTCGGAAAGACGATCATGGCCGGTCCGGATGCTGAAATCAATGAGGCCAACGCACTGCCCTTGCGCAACATCCCGGTCGGCTCTTTCATCCATAATATTGAGATGAAGCCAGGAAAGGGAGGACAGCTCGTGCGCAGTGCCGGAAATGCCGCGCAGGTCGTTGCAAGGGAAGGAAAGTATGTTCAGGTGAAGCTCCCGTCCGGTGAAGTGCGGCTTATTCGTCAGGAATGTTATGCCACACTCGGTGTCGTCGGCAACCGGACGCATGAGAACATCAGCTGGGGCAAGGCCGGCCGCAATCGCTGGCGCGGTAAGCGCCCACATGTTCGCGGTATGTGCATGAACCCGGTCGACCATCCCAACGGTGGCGGTGAAGGGAAGTCCAAGTCCGGCGGTGGTCGTCAGCATCCGGTTTCTCCCTGGGGCAAATATGCCAAGGGGTTGAAAACGCGGAAGAAAAGGAATCAGAGCAACAAGTTCATCATCAAGTCGCGGAAGAAGAAGTAATGGCACGTTCGCTCAAAAAAGGACCGTTTATCGATGAGAAATTGGCCGGCAAGGTCGAGATTCTCAACAGGAATAATCAGAAACGCGTCATCAAAACGTGGGCGCGTCGTTGCACAATTCCACCAGATTTCATAGGTCACACATTCGCTGTTCACAACGGCAATAAATTCATTCCCGTCTATGTGCAGGAAAACATGATCGGGCATAAGCTCGGCGAGTTTTCTCCGACGCGGATTTTCCGTAGTCACCCCGGTGGGAAAGCAGAACGATCTTCTCGATAAGCAGGAGCACAGGAATACGTTATGAGTATGGAAGCACGCGCAATCAAGCGATACATCCCTGGGTCCCCCAGAAAAATGCGTCTGGTGGCCGACCAAATCCGCGGCAAGTCCGTCGAGGAGGCTTTGGATATCCTGCATTTTTCCCCAAAACATGCCTCGAAGGTGTGTGAACTGACTCTGCGATCTGCTGTTTCGAATCTCATCAGCGCCAAAGACGGTGGGCGCATCGATACAGTGAGCGTCGTCGTTTCGACGATCACCGTCGACGGCGGACCGATGCAGAAACGCATTCTCCCCGCACCCATGGGGCGGGCGTATCGTGTCCGCAAAAGGACGAATCATCTTACCATCGTTGTCACTGAAATCGAGTAGGCAAGCAGGAGTAGCATTTTGGGCCAAAAAACACACCCCATAGGAATTCGTCTCGGTATCACCCGCGAGTGGGATGCCAACTGGTACGACGAGAGAAATTTCGCATCGAAACTGGATGAGGATCTGATGATCCGCAACTACATCCGCAGTCGCCTTCGCAAGGCGGGTATCTCGCGTATTATCATCGAACGCACGCCGAAGCGCGTCGTACTGGCAATCCATACTTCCCGGCCCGGTGTCGTCATCGGCAAGAGCGGCAAGGAAATCGCACAGCTCGAGGAAGAGCTGAAAAAGGTGACAAACAAGGACGTCAAAATTCTGATTTCCGAAATCAAGCGTCCCGAGCTCGATGCATACCTGGTTGCAGAAAATATTGCAAATCAGCTTGAAGGGCGTGTCTCCTTCCGTCGCGCTATGAAGATGTCCATTACTGCCGCAATGCGCATGGGTGCCGACGGCGTCCGTGTCATGTGTGCCGGGCGTCTTGGCGGCGCGGAAATGTCACGCACCGAGCAGTACAAAGATGGCCGTATCCCGTTGCATACGCTCCGTTCGAATATCGATTATGCGCAGGCAACGGCAAAAACTATTTACGGAACAATCGGTGTCAAGGTGTGGATTTGCAAAGGCGAGGTGCTGGGAACGAAAGCCAGCCCTGCTGCGCGGATGTAAGCCGTATTATTACGAACTGCATTGAATAAAGGATAGACCTCATGTTAATGCCGAAAAGAGTCAAGTTCAGAAAACAGCAGCGCGGTCGCATGCGCGGCAAGGCCTATCGTGGTTCCGCCGTTTCCTTCGGTTCCTATGGGCTGAAGGCGCAGGAACCGGGTTGGATCACTTCCCGCCAGATTGAAGCGGCGCGTGTGGCACTGAACCGCCGTATGAAGCGCGACGGGAAGGTCTGGATACGGATATTTCCGGACAAGCCGGTTTCCAAAAAGCCCCTCGAAACACGCATGGGAAAAGGAAAGGGCGCACCCGAGTTCTGGGTAGCCGTCATCAAGCCGGGCCGTGTTCTCTTCGAGGTCGACGGTGTCAGCAAAGAGCTTGCGTACGAAGCGTTGAAACTGGCCTCTTACAAGCTCCCTATCAAAATGAAAATTGTCACCCGTACCGATTTGGGCGGATAAGGCGGAATACGAATCATGAAGGCAACAGAAATACGACAGATGACCACGCAGGAAATACGCGATCGCATCGCGGATTATGGTGACTCGATCATCCACCTGCATTTCAAGCATGCCAGCGCTCAGCTGACCAATACCGCGCAGTTGAATGATGCGCGCAAAGACATTGCCAGGCTGAAAACTATTCTGAGAGAACGCGAAACCAGCGGAGAACAGCAATCATGACGGCTACTGCAGAACAAGGCACAACCGTAACACGCAATACGAGAAAAACGCGTGTCGGGATCGTCGTCTCGACGAAAATGAATAAGACGATTATCGTGACCATCGAGCGTCATGTCCCGCATCCTCTGTACAAAAAGTATTACAAAACAACGAAGCGTCTTCACGTTCATGACGAACACAGCACTGCGGGTGTGGGCGATAAAGTGCTGATCATGGAAACACGTCCCCTGAGCAAGCAGAAACGCTGGCGTCTTGTGGAAATCGTAGAACGTGCACGATAAAACTCTAGGTATTACCGATGATCCAGGAAGAAACCAATCTCGTCGCGGCCGATAATTCCGGCGCAAAAAAAATCCGCTGTATCCGCGTTCTCGGCGGATCGGGTCGGCGTTATGCGTCGGTCGGCGACATTGTCGTCGTCACCGTGAAATCGGCCATCCCGGGCGGTGGGGTAAAGAAGGGAGAAATCTCCCGGGCCGTGATCGTGCGGACGAAAAAGGAATACCGTCGTCCCGATGGTTCCTATATCCGTTTCGATGAGAACGCCGCCGTCCTCATCAATGAGAACCTCGAACCCCGTGGGACCCGCATTTTTGGTCCGGTCGCACGTGAGCTTCGGGAAAAGGCCTTCATGAAAATCGTGTCTCTGGCACCGGAAGTCCTGTAACATGTTTTTTCACGTAACGCACGAACAGTAATGAAAATCAAGAAAAACGACATGGTCATTGTAATAGCCGGTAATTCCAGAGGGAAAACCGGCAAGGTGCTTCGCGTGTACCCCGAAAAGCAGCGTCTCATCATCGAAGGTGTGAATATGGTGAGCCGGCATCGTCGCCCGACGCAGACGAGCCCCCAGGGTGGCATCACCCACCAGGAAGCACCGATTCATGTTTCCAACGTCATGCTCCTCGATCCGAAGAGTAATGAAGCGACGCGCATCGGAAAGGCGCCGATCACCGATGAGAACACCGGCAAGACGCGCTATGTCCGTCGCAGTGTGACCACCGGCGAGACAATAGAATAAAATATCACCGATTGGACAGTAAGAGAACATGGCATCGAAAAACAAAAAACAGGCGTCCGCGGCAAAATCCGCGGCAAAAGTAAAAGAGTTCGGCGACGATCCGGTTGAAGTTCTCCGCCTCTTTGAGCGGTATAAGGAGACCATCGTACCCGAAATGATGAAGCAGTTCTCCTATAAAAGCATCATGGAAGTACCCAGACTTCAGAAAGTCTGCATCAACATGGGACTGGGCGATGCCATTCAGGATGCCAAGATACTTGAACAGGCGGCCGGGGATCTGGAAATCATTACAGGTCAGAAGCCGGTGATCACGAAAGCAAAGAAAAGTATCTCGAACTTCAAGCTTCGTGAAGAAATGCAGATCGGACTGCGTATGACGATGCGGCGTGCACGCATGTATGAATTTCTTGACAGGCTCATCAGTGCAGCCATCCCGCGCATCCGGGATTTCCGTGGGGTGTCGGACAAGTCCTTTGACGGACGCGGAAACTACACCCTGGGTGTCAAGGAACAAATCATTTTTCCGGAAATCGACGTCGACAAAATCGCAAGAATCTTTGGTATGGATGTCACCATTGTGACAACAGCCAAGACTGATGAAGAGGCGAAGGCCCTGTTGGAGAAATTCGGTCTCCCCTTCCGGAAAAAAGAAGTCGCCCAAGCGTAACAGATCACCGTTAGTTAGAGAAGGACAGTACCGTGGCTCGTAAATCACTGATCGTCAAGTCCAAGAAAAAGCAGAAATTTGGTGTGCGGCAGTACAATCGCTGCCTGCGTTGTGGGCGCGCCCGCGCATACTATCGCAAGTTCGGCATCTGCCGTCTCTGTTTCCGCCAATTGGCGCTCGAGGGGAAAATCCCCGGCGTGCGTAAGGCAAGCTGGTAATTAAGTAGGACGTTTTCATCGTATAGAGATCATTATGACAGATCCCATTGCAGATTTTCTTACGCGTATACGCAATGCCGTGCGCGCACATCACAAGCAGGTAGAGATCCCGGCATCGAATATGAAAATCGGTTTGACCGAGATTCTGTATCAGCAGAATTTCATAAACGGATTCTCCATTCTGAAAAATTCCCCGCAGGGTACGATCCGCATCTACCTCCGTTACGGAAAGGAAGGGGAACCGGTAATTGAAGGTCTCCAGCGCGTCAGTACGCCCGGTTTGCGTAAATATGCTGGTGCATATGACGTGCCCCGCACGCTGAACGGTCTCGGCATCACTATCGTATCGACTCCGAGTGGGCTGCTTACCGATGCCCAGGCGCGGGAGCGGAATATCGGTGGCGAAGTACTGTGCAGAGTTTGGTAACGATAAATCGACAAGGAGTAGTTACGTGTCCAGAGTAGGTAAAAACCCCGTTATCATTCCCGCCGGCGTCACTGCGTCGCTGGAAAATGGTATTGTGACGGTGAAAGGCCCCAAAGGCGAGCTAAAGGCAGCGGTGCACAAGGATGTGCAGGTGCAGATCGAATCCGGGCAGGTCGTCGTCACACGCCCCTCCAACATCAAACTCCATCGGGCGTTGCATGGCACGACGCGTGCCGTCATCCAGAATATGGTAAATGGTGTCACGGAGGGATACAAGAAAACCCTTGAACTCGTCGGTGTCGGCTACAAGTTCGAGATGATGGGCGGTAACCTTATCCTCAACATCGGGTACTCGCATCAAATGGCATTTATCCCGCCAACAGGAATCTCCTTCGAAGTTGCGACGCCGACACAGTTGCACATCAGCGGGATCGACAAACAATTGGTCGGACAGATGACAGCGAAGATTCGTGCTGTCCGCCCGCCCGAACCCTACAAGGGGAAAGGCATCAAGTATGCCGGTGAATATGTCCGACGCAAGGCCGGAAAAACGGCGAAAACCTAATTGACGATTTGACGAGCAGTTGATATCGGAGCAGGATCATGTCCATTCGGAAAGTGAAAACATATTCGACGAGAGCAAAGCGGAAAATGCATATCCGCAAGAGGCTGCACGGGACGCCGGCAAAACCGCGTCTGACTGTATACCGCAGTCTCAATCATATGTATGCACAGTTGATCGACGATACGACGGGGACTGCGCTCGGCGCCGCCTCGACGAAATCAAAAACTCTCGCCGAAGACATGCAGGCCGCCAAAGGAAAGGTCGCCAAGGCCAATCTTGTCGGAAAGGCCATCGCGGAACTGGCGAAGTCCAAGAATATCACAACGGTGGTGTTCGATCGCAATGGCTTCCTCTATCACGGACGCATCGCCGCCGTGGCGGAAGGAGCTCGTGAAGGTGGTTTACAATTCTAATATGCACGGATAGCAAAAGGAGTGATTCTTGGCTACAGTTGTCAAAGCAAGCGAGCTTGAACTCAAAGAACGGCTCGTCCAGATCAAAAGAGTTGCAAAGGTCGTCAAAGGCGGTCGGCGTTTCAGCTTCAATTCCATTGTCGTCGTCGGTGACGGGAATGGGCATGTGGGTATCGGACTCGGAAAAGCAAACGAAGTGACGGATGCCAT
>JAGTUW010000300.1 GCA_018224345.1 Bacteroidota bacterium | reverse complement strand
TTTTTCTAATCCGACGGTGATGTGTTATGTTATTTGTTCAAACCGGTCCGATCCGTTCAGAGGATAGCCGCGTCCGTTATCGCATGTTTCATCATCAACATTGTCATACGTCATGAAGAAAATCGTCGAATGCGTTCCCAATTTTTCAGAGGGCCGTGATACGGCTGTCATTGAAGCCATTGCCGAGAGCATCCGCAAGACTCCGGGCTGTACGTTGCTGGATGTCGATCCGGGGAAGTCCACCAACCGCACGGTGTACACCTTTGTCGCATCGCCCGAAGCGGTGGTCGAGGGAGCGCTGAGTGCGGCACGTACGGCATTCGAGCTGATCGACATGAGCAGACACAGCGGCGAACATCCGCGTATGGGCGCAATGGATGTGTGTCCTTTCGTCCCCGTCGCCAATGTGACCATGGAGGAATGCGTGGACTGCGCAAAGGAATTCGGTCGTCGCGCGGCAGAGGATCTGGACCTCCCGATATTTCTCTATGAAGAAGCGTCGACGACGGACTACCGCAAAAGCCTCAAGCAGATCCGCGCGGGTGAATACGAGGGGATGAAAGAAAAACTCACGAAGAAGGAATGGAAACCCGATTTCGGTCCTGCCGAATTCAATCCCCGCTGGGGGGCAACCGCCACCGGAGCGCGTTTCTTTCTCATCGCCTGCAATGTCAATATTCTCGGTACAAAAGAACAGGCGCATCGTATCGCATTGAATATACGCGAGCAGGGGCGGGGCAAGGACGAACCCGGCCGACTCAAGGCCGTCAAGGGTATCGGGTGGTTTGTCGACGAATACGACATGGCACAGGTGTCGATGAATCTCGACAATTACAAGATCACTCCACCGCATATCGCCTTCGAGGAATGCGCCTCCGATGCCCGCGAACTGAAGCTGGCAGCCGCGGGTTCGGAAATCGTCGGCCTGATTCCGCTCGAAGCCATGCTGATGGCGGCCGATTACTATATAGAAAAAGAAAATCTTTTTATTCTTGACGAACGACAGAAAATCCGTCTCGTCATCGAACGTCTCGGACTCAGTTCCATTGCGCCTTTCATCCCTGAAAAACGCATCATCGAATACATGATCGAGGACGAAGAAACGGAACCGCTGGCGTCGATGTCCGTGCGCGACTTCATAGAACTGACCGGTGCGCGGACCTCTGCTCCCGGAGGCGGCTCGGCCTCGGCGATGATCGCGGGCGTGGGCGCGGCCCTTGGTGCGATGGTGGGCTGGATGACATACGGAAAGAGAAAATTCGAGGCACAGGACGCCACCATGCGCCGCCTCATTCCACCGCTGCACCATGCCATGCACAAACTCATTCCGATGATCGATGCCGATACCAATGCCTTCAATGATTACATGGAAGCGCTCGGGATGCCGAAACAAACCGATGAGGAGAAAGCCGCACGCAGCACTGCCATGCAGGAAGGTCTGAAGCACGCCATCGAGGTGCCACTCGGCACCATGCGTATCGTCGACGAATGCTGGGATGCCATGGAAGAAATGGCCCGGGAAGGAAATATCAATTCGAAATCCGATCTCGAAGTGGCCGCGAAGTCCCTGGAGACCGGCTCCTGGGGCGCCTACAAGAACGTCCTGATCAATCTCGATGGCATAAACGACGAGGACTTCAAACTCCGCGTCACCGGCGAGGCCGAGGCCATGCTCGCCCGCGCAAAGGAGAAATCCATAAGCGTGCTTTCGATTCTCGATGGCCGGACGGCATAAGCAGGGGCGACAAAGGGCACCCGCAAGGGGTGCCCCTACAACTGTTTCGGGGGCAGTTCTCTGGCGCTTCCCGGATCATTGAAGCCGCAGGTCTTGTGCGCACCGTCGCAGAAAGGCTTGTTCGAGGATTCACCGCAACGGCAGAGAAAAATTTTTGTTCGGCCGCCGAGCTTGTACTGCTGGTCGCTTCCATCGACGAGAATGAAATCTCCCTCTACGGAGATGGATCCGTTTGGATTGACTTTGACTGTGGCGGGCATAGGTGCTCCTTGTAATTGATAACTGAATTCAGTGGCGGAATCTCAGGTGTGAACACTGGAATCCTGCTGAGACATAAAAAAAACAGTTCATCGTTGTAAAACGTGCCATCACCACCGCCTGTATCGGGGCGGTGTGATGCCGTTGTGTCAGCGCGTTGTCCCTTCCCCGTGTTTTGTGTCGACTTCCCACAGCGGAATATAACCGATTTCCTGCACGATACGCTGTCCGGCATCACTCAATACCCAATCGATGAAATCCTTGACTACGCCGTGCGGTGCCTCCGCCGCATAAAGATACAGGTAACGCGCGATGGGGTAGGACCCGTTGCGCACATTTTCCGCCGTCGGCGCAATACCGTCAATGGAGGCGTGAATCACATCCGCGCCGAAAGCCAGACCACCGTAGCCGATGGCGCCTGGTTCGGACATGATATGCTTGATCAGCGCACTGGTCGTCGGGATGGTCAGTGTCGTGGAAGCATAGGACTCTCCCTGCAGCACGTGTTCTTCAAAAAAGAAAAATGTGCCGGAATTCGGCGGGCGACCGATGACCTGTACGGGCAGAGGGGGACCGCCGATTTCCGACCACGAGGAAATGCGTCCTGAAAACAACCCGCGTAGTTGTTGCAAGGTCAGGTTCCTGACCGGATTGTCGGGATGCAGATACACGCTGAGGGCGTCTTTTGACGTGAGAATGCTGAAACCCAGGGTGCGACGCTTTTCGAGCATCGCACGCGCTTCTTCGGCACGCAAGGGACGCGAAGCGGTTGCCAGATCAGCCGACCCGTTGATCAGTGCCTGTATCCCCGTTTCGGTTCCGTGTCCTTCGGTATACATGGCAACACCAGGATGAATCCGCATGTACTCCTCGGCCCAGCGGGCAAGAAGGCGCGACATAGTATTGGATCCCCGAATACGCACGACCTGCTTAACACTCCTGACTGTATTGTCTCCTCCCCCGCAGGCCGACAGAAGAAGAAGGGCGGTGAAAGTGAACACCAGGACGGGCACGCCAGAAAGCTTCGTCAGCGCATGATGCCGGTAGCCGGTGAGTGTCAGGAATGCGTTCATCGTTCCTCCGCAAGAGATTGCAACCTGGCGTTGATGTATCTGCTGCCACGCAGCCACTGTGGTGGTTCAAAGGTGTTGGCAAGCCCTGCAAGAAATGCAGTGAGAATGCGTGTGTGTTGCAGCAGCGCAGCGCGATGCACGGGTTGTCCGGCATCGTCGAACGGTGTGTGATAGCGCTCACGACCCCACGCAATAAAGCGGCGATACCCCTCGGCACTGCCCAGATGCCGATACGCATTTCCTTCCATGACGAGAATGGAAGGAATACCGGCCTGCGCGAAGCTGATCTGATCCGATGCCGCAAAGGCATCCAGCAACGTGAAATCCGGGGGCAAAGCCGAGACGCGCAGATCAAGCTCCCCGGCAAGCCGTTGCAGATGCATGTGCAGCGTGGAGTATTCCGCGCCTACGCCGATGACATCGTCGAATTCGTCCAGTATTGCCAGACCATCGACATTCAGATTGGCTATTGTTTTATACAGCGGCGCCACGGGATGCGCACAGTAATATTGCGAACCCAGCAGTCCTTTTTCCTCAGCCGCCGTGAAGAGAAAGAGAATGGACCTCTTCGGCCGCCATTTCTCATGTGAAAAAATACGCGCAAATTCCAGCAGTGCGGCACAGCCGAGCGCGTTGTCGACGAAACCGTTGTAAATCGAATCTCCCTGCATGGGCGGTCCGATTCCGAGATGATCGTAATGTGCGGAAACAATGACCCAGGAATCCTGCAGCAGCGGATCGCTGCCGGGCAGCATGCCGATGACGTTGGAGGTGAGAAAATCCCGTTCACGGAAACTGCCTGCAAAACTCAATTCCATGTACAGAGGAAAACTGCGTATACGGTTCCGCTCGTCCATCTCCAGCACGTCGGCAAGAGACCAATCCGCGCCATCGAAGAGACGGACCGCCGCCTCGAGGGACATCAGGGCGCTTAAATGGGAAGGAACAGTGATGGGAAGCGTCACGTCCTCGAAAGAAAAAATACGCTTCCAGTTTTCCCATGTATAACCGCGATCCACACGCGGGAGCGGCAGCATGATACTGCCGCGTGCCCCTCGGGAAAAGGCGATGCGTTGTTTCATCTCGGGGATGGAATACACCGTGGATGTAGGACCTTCGAAATAGTCGGCATCAGCGGAAAGCGGTTCGCCGGAAAGATACACGACAATGGCATCGGTAACGTCGATATTCTGGTAGTCGTTGTAATCGTATTCCGGCGCGATGATGCCGTAGCCGACGAACATCAGGCGCACGGGACGCGGGATGAACGTCTGTGCACCGGTTTTGTAGAGCAGGTAGTCGTCCCACAAACGCAATTCCTCCTCGCCGTCGGGTGTATGCAGCAACAGACGACTCTCCTCCAGCGGCATACTGCCATGCAGGGGAAAGGTCTGGTGATACCCGTCCGCGTCCATGGCGGGAACGACGCCGAGACGCTCGAGCTGCGCGGCGAGATACTGCGCAGCAGCACGCGTGCCCTCCGACCCGGTGCCACGTCCCTGACGCACATCGTCCGCAAGCCAGGCCGCGTGACGCAATAATGTGTCGACGGACAGCGCCTGCATCGCTGCCCGGACTTCCGGTGTGACCATGCGCTGCTGCGCTGTCGCAACGGCGAGAGAGAGCAGAAGGAGTACGGTGATATGTAGTACGCGTTGCATCATTGTGCGTGCGGTGCATGAATATCTGAATATACGAAACAACAGGCATCGCCGCCTCGCATGTATACAACACGGCACAGCCCGACATCGCTCCGCATGCGTCCTCCGGAGGAAAATATTTTTTCTTTCGAGAATCATCGTCCAACGAACGGTGTTGTAATAAAAGCAGATTTCTCCGACCCGTCACGGACAGTCCCTCCTCCGGGCCGTTTCGACGACAGTTGGCGACATTCATTTACAGCAGGCAGAGCGCTGCTGCTCCGGTACAGCGCAGAACATGTTGCAGCGCACAACCGTTTCTCACGAGCCGACGGTGTCATACGGAAATTCTGTTGCATGTATCACTACACAGGACGGAAGAATGAAACTCGAACACATTCGTATTGAAGGCATGACCTGCAATCATTGCATTATGGCAGTGCGCAAGGAACTTGCGACAGTTGAAGGAGTGCAGCTTGAGGATGTGCGCATCGGCAGCGTTTTGTTGCGGTATGAGGAGGGCAAGGTGAATCCGGGTGATATCGACAGGGCCATCGAGGCCGCGGGCTTTCACGTCAGCGGACGGGAATAAGCGGGAGCGCTGATGATGGCCAGAGAGACGAATGAACACGCGGGATCGGCGGTACGTACACTGCGTTTGCCTGTGGAGGGAATGAGCTGTGCGAGCTGTGTGCTGAGCGTGGAAAAGGCGATTCGCAACGTCCCGGGTGTGCGTACTGCGTCGGTGAACCTTGCCTCGAACAAGGCGATCGTGGATATCAGCGAGGATGCCGATCCCCGGGTACTCGAGGAAGCCGTACGCAAGGCCGGGTATGGACTGCGCCTGCCACAGGAATCGGACGACAGGAAGGGCACCGGCCCGGATACCTTCGAAGATGCCACCATGTCCTCACAGAAGGAAGAATACCGCCGCTTGCGTCGCGACGTGCTGTTTTCCATTGCGCTGACCGTACCGATCTGGCTGCTGAGCATGTTGCCGATGTTTGCGTCTGTGCGTGAATGGTGGCCGCTGGATATGACGGAAGGAAACCGCCTGCTGCTTATTCTCACGACGCCGGTGGTCCTGTATCCCGGACGGAGGTTTTTCACCGGCTTCATCGCTGCGTTGCGCAGGGGTACGGCGGACATGAACACGCTCGTCGCAATCGGGACCGGAGCGGCGTATGTGTACAGCACTGTCGCGGTGCTGTTCCCGCATTGGCTGGCATTGCCGGATATGCACATGGAAGTGTATTTCGATACCACCGCGACAATAATCACCCTGATACTTGTCGGCCGCATGCTCGAGGCACGGGCGAAACACCGGGCGTCTGATGCGATACGTTCACTGATGGATCTGCAACCGCCGGATGCGCGTGTGTTGCGCGATGGCGATGAAATCGAAGTTCCCGTAGCGGACCTGCAGGTGGGAGAACTGGTGCGCGTCCGGCCCGGAGAACGCATTCCGGCCGATGGCACCGTGGCCGGCGGTGTCTCGACAGTGGATGAAGCCATGATCAGCGGCGAGCCCCTGCCCGTGAATAAACGTGAGGGGGACGCGGTCGTCGGTGCGACGGTCAATCAGGAAGGGAGTCTGACCGTGCGGGTCACCGCCGTCGGCGCGCAATCACTGCTCGGTCATATTGTACGCATGGTGGACGAAGCGCAGGGTTCGAAAGCGCCCGTGCAGAAACTCGTCGATCGCATCGCATCGGTGTTCGTTCCCGTAGTGATACTCGTTGCTCTCGTGACCGGAATCATCTGGTATGCCGGTATCGGAGCTCCCTTTACGGAAAGCATGTTGCATGTCATCGCTGTCCTCATCATCGCCTGTCCCTGTGCGCTCGGTCTCGCGACCCCGATTTCCGTAATGGTCGGGGTCGGCCGCGGGGCTTCCGAGGGCGTTCTGATCCGCGATGCGGAGGCCCTCGAAATCCTTGAAAAAGTGGATGTTCTCGTGGTCGATAAAACCGGCACTCTGACCGA
>JAGTUW010000299.1 GCA_018224345.1 Bacteroidota bacterium | reverse complement strand
TTACGGGTTTTCAAAGCTTGTACTCCGGTATCGTCTTGCCGCATCCCGCTATGAGCAGCCACACGAAGAGTATACCTCCCTGGAGATTCCGTTGCCATCGATGCGTGCGTTGCAGATGGAAGTACCGTATATCTGGAATCTCACATCGCTGAACATTGTGCCGGAGGACGTCATCAATTACTACGTCGAAGTATATGACAATGACAACGTCAATGGCCCGAAGGTTGGTCGCAGCCAGGTGTTTTCACTGCGCCTCCCATCCCTCGAAGAGGTATTTGCCCGTGCAGACAGCGAACAGGAGCGCGCCATCGAGGATCTCGAAAAAACACTGAACGCAGCCGAGGATATTCAGAAGGAGCTCAACAAGCTGCAGCAGGAGATGAAACAGCAGAATGCCGACAAACTTGATTGGCAACAGCAGAAAAAGCTTGAAGAGTTAATGAAGCGCCAGGAGCAGATGATCAAGGATGTGCAGAAGGTCAACGAGCAGCTCTCCGAACTCAAGCAGGAAATGGAGAAACAGGACGTTATATCCGAAGAGACAATGAGCAAGTATGAGGAACTGCAGCAGCTCATGCAGGAAACCGATGTCCCCGAGTTGCGTGAGATGCAGAAGCGCATGGATGAGATGATGCAGCAGATGAGTCCGGAACAGATGAAGCAGGCAATGGAGAATTTTGAATTCAATGAAGAGAACTTCCGGAAAAGTCTCGAGCGCAGTATCGATCTGCTCAAGCGTATTCAGATCGAACAGAAAGTTGATGAATTGACGAAGCGGGCCGAGGAAATGGCAAAGCAGCAGGAAGATCTCGCCGAGCGCACGGAACAGGCCGATTCGGGGAATCAGGAGGAACTCGATCGCCTGGCCGAGGAGCAGCGGGAAATGCAGAAGCAGATGGAAGCGATGCAGCGGGAGATGAAGGAATTGCAGAGTATGATGGAACAGTTTCCCCAGGAAATGCCTCTCGATGAGATGCAGGAGGCCATGGCGGAAATGAATGAATCACAGATGCAGCAGCAGATGAGTGATGCGGCCAGTCAGTGTGAAGGTGGTTCCTGTCAGAGCGCTTCGCAGAAACAGAAGAAAATGGCCGCGCAGATGCGCAAGACGCAGAAAAAAATGGAGAACGTCAAAAAGAAGCTGAACGAAAATATGCAGAAGATGGTGCAGCGCGCGTTTCAAAAAGCACTCAAGGAGACGCTGGAACTGTCGAAGCGGCAGGAGGATCTGAAAAATACCGTACAGCAGTTGCCACGGAATTCTCCGCAATTTCGTGAAGCCATGCGTGAACAACAGGAACTAACCGAACAGCTCAATCAGACAGGAAACGAATTGATGGAGCTGGCGAAAAAAACGTTCGCGGTCGATCAGGAAATGATCAAACATCTCGGCAAGGCGATGCAACAGATGCAGCAGGCCATGGAAAGCATGCAGAATCGTGATCAGCGCGCCGGAGGAGAGCAGCAGGGGGGCGCAATGACGGAACTCAACGAAGCCGCCCGGAAACTTGCCGATGGCATGCAACAGTCCTCGCAATCCGGAAGTTCGCAAGGGGGCTCATTGATGCAGCAGCTTCGTCAGCTCGCACAGCAGCAGATGGACATCAACCAGAGCATGCCTTCACCTTCCCAGGGAGGCATGTCACAACAGGAACGGCAACAAATGCAGCGCCTGATGACGCAGCAGCAGTCAGTACAGAAATCGCTCAAGGAACTCAGTGAAGAGGCGAAGCGCAGCGACGAAGGACGCCGTCTGCTCGGTGATCTCGATCGCATCGCCGAGGAAATGCAGGAAGTCGTGCGCGACATGCAGCAGGACAACATAAATCCGAACACGGTACAGAAACAGGAACGCATTCTCTCGCGCATGCTCGATGCATCGCGTTCCATGAGAGAGCGGGACTGGGAGAAGAGACGCCGGTCACGCACGGGTGAGGACGTCGCGCGGAGGAGTCCGGGTGACATCGATCCGAATCTTCTGGACCCCCGTGACGGCATTCGCTCCGATCTGCGACGTGCAGTGAATGAGGGGTATGCGCGTGATTACGAAAAGTTGATCCGCAAGTATTTTGAAGCACTTGAGTCGGTGGTGGGATCGGAGGACTAACGCTGTTTTTCCTCGACGCTGCGCACCTTGTCGTCCATCGTCTGCATCCTGTCGGTGCGTGTACCGAATTTCATGCTCGAGGACACCCGGGGGGCGCCCATCTCATGAATGACTTCATGGCAACGCTTCACCGCCGCGAAGACGACATCCCATTCACCCTCGATATTCGTCCCATAAGCGTGCAAGTGTGTTTTCAGGCCCGCTTCGTTCAGAATTTTTTCACACGCCGCTACATAGGGTGAAACCGAAATACCGACACCAAGCGGTACGACCATCAAATCAGCAATAACATGCATACGTAACTCCTTTACTTGAACACTAAATACAAATAATTTCCGGGCAGGACCGGAATCAGCTGAATTAATCCCGGTTAATTTTCCGCGTTCATCCTTTCAACCGGATTATGTGCAAATAATTCCTCGTTTGGCGCCAATTCCTTCCTGCCGTGTAAGCTTTCCGCCATTGCGGTCAGTGCATTCACCGCTGCAAAATACCGTTTATCTCCTTTCCCCTGCAACAGCACTTGGAAATCCCTCGCCCTCACCCTACTTTAGAAGACCAGTATGTCCCAGTATGAACGGACCTCAATGAAACTGCTCGTCACCATTCCCGTCTATAACGAAGAAAAGGCCCTGCCTGTCAGCATTCCGACCCTGCACACCTTTCTCGGCGAACATTTGCACGAGTACGACTGGGCAATCGAAGTCGCGGATAATGCATCGGTCGACCGCACGCCCGAAGTCGCACGTGCCCTTGCCGGTGAGTTTGAACGGGTCCGTTACCTGCGCCTTGAACAGAAGGGCCGGGGGCGTGCTCTGAAAAAATCCTGGACGGAGTCTGATGCCGATATTGTCAGTTACATGGATGTGGACCTGTCCACCAATCTGGAGTCTTTCCCTCCGATGGTACATGCGCTTGCGCATGAGGGCTATGACATCGGGACGGGATCGCGGCTCATGAAGGGCGCGAATACCGAACGCAGTATCAAGCGAGAGATCATTTCGCGCAGTTACAATCTGATGGTGAAAGCCATGTTTTTTACGCGCTTCTCCGATGCGCAATGTGGTTTCAAGGCGGTCACACGGGAAGTAGTGGATGTTCTCATTCCCCATGTCGAGGACAATGTCTGGTTTTTCGACTCCGAGCTTCTCATCATAGGGGAAAAAAGCGGTTACCGCATATTCGATGTGCCGGTGAAATGGATCGAGGATCTCGATACCCGTGTCAAAATTGTCAGTACAGCCATTGAAGACATCAAAGGGTTGCTGCGCGTGCGGAAGAATTTCTGGGCAGGCAAATACAAGGCGTTGAAAAAATAACGTCGTCGTGTCGGGGAAGGGAGTACCGTTCAGAAACAAAAGGCGCGTGCCGTGTGGGTGTATCTCCGGGGATATTGCTTCTTATCCTACATCAATAGTGCGGTATGCAACCCGACGAAGAAATTTCTTCCATCGTGAAAGTGATTCAGTCGCCAGGCAAGGTCAATGCGAAAGAGGGAGAGGATGTTGTCGAGACCGAAGCCTGCTTCCCAGAATGGCCGTCTGGCCTCACGGACAGGGACAGTCTGCAGCACACGCGTTTCCGGGGTCAATGTACTCCAGCCACCTGAAAC
>JAGTUW010000298.1 GCA_018224345.1 Bacteroidota bacterium | reverse complement strand
GTGATACGTATATCACTGTCGCGGTGCATGCCGAAACGAAGCCTGGGTATTGCGCGCGGAGCCTGTGGAGGCAGCAGTGCTTCGTCGGCATTGAGAAAGATCATGCCGTCCGGTGGAACGCTCGCATACAACACACCCTTCTCTTCGGCAATCCCTGCACGGGACCCTAATTTTTCTATATGTGCACGTCCGATATTGGTTATGAGCCCGTGCGAGGGACGCGCAATCGTGCAGAGCATGGCGATGTCTCCGGGCTGATTGCTGCCCATTTCGGCAACGACGACGTCATGTGTATCCTCAATACGCAGCATCGTGGCCGGAAGACCAATGTGATTGTTGAAGTTGCCCTGCGTGGCGAGTACGTTGTATTTGGTTCCGAGAACTGCGGCAATCATGTCCTTGGTGCTGGTCTTCCCGTTGCTGCCGGTGACGCCGATGACGGGCATGTCGAATTGTCCCCGATACCATTGTGCGATAGCGCCGTAGGCCTCGACGGTGTTCCTGACAACCAGGAGTGGCAGGGATGTGGCAGTGTGGCTGTTGCGACGATACCAACGTTGATCGACGACGCAGCAGAACACGCCACGGGCGCAGACATCATTGACAAAATCATGTCCGTCAGCACGTGCTCCCCGAAACGCGACGAAGACATCGCCCGCACCGACGTTGCGGGAATCGGTGTGAACAGCGTGCACGCTTTCCTCAAGCAGAGTCTCAAGATGCTGTGCCCGTTGAAATGGAATGCGGAGCAGATCGCCGATGCGGAGTTTCATGACTACTTCCCCTCCCGTTGTCTGGCGAGAAAAGTGCGCACAATCTCCCGGTCATCGAAATGGATCCGCTTTGTCCCAACAATCTGGTAATTCTCATGCCCCTTCCCCGCGATAAAGACGAGATCCCCAGGCTTGGCAATGCGCAAGGCGTGCTGGATGGCGCCGCGCCGCCCCGCTCTGACTTCATAGTTCCTGTCAGCGGGAATCCCTGCGACTATATCACGGATAATCAGATCCGGATCTTCTGTACGTGGGTTATCGGAAGTGACAATCACGACATCGCTCAGGGTTGCTGCTGCTGCTCCCATCAACGGACGTTTGACCTGATCACGATCTCCCCCACAGCCGAATACACAGATCACTCTTCCATCACCGGCCAGCTCGCGCGCGGTGTGCAGCGCCTTGGTGAGAGCGTCCGGCGTGTGAGAATAGTCAACGATGACGGCGATACCATCTTCCGTCGAAACACGCTCGAAGCGTCCCGGCACGCATTGCACACGGCGCAGCCCTTTGAGTATGGTTTTCGGTGCGATACCGAGCAGCACTCCGACGCCGAATGCGGCAGCGAGGTTGTAGGCGTTGAATCCGCCCAGCAGTCCTGAACGAATTCTGTGCTCTGCGCCGCGATACTCTATGGTCAATGTCGTGCCGCTGTTCGTTGCTTCGATGTCACGCATACGGAAGGTCGGTCGCCCCTTCTGTCCGAAACTTTTGATGCGATGCTTGGGCAGCAGACGCATATCCCGCGCATAGGGGTCGTCTGTGTTCAGCAATGCGATACCGCGAGTGAGTGTGCCGAACAACAACGCTTTGGAATCGCGGTATACCGCCATGCTGTGATGAAAATCGAGATGGTCCTGCGTGAGGTTGGTGAACACAGACAGATCGAAACCGATACCACGCACACGATCCAGCGCCAGTGCGTGCGAAGAAACTTCCATGACGACATGTGCGCAGCCCGCATCCCGCATGGCTGCGAAGAGCGCATGCAAATCTTCTGCCGGGGGTGTGGTGAACGGTGCGGGCAGTACTGTATCACCGATGCGATAGGATACCGTGCCGATCAGTCCCGCAGGAGCACCCGCAGCCTCGATAACGGAATGCAACAACGTTGACACAGTAGTTTTTCCGTTGGTACCCGTCACACCGATCACACGCATGGCCTTCGCGGGTGATCCATGATAGCGATCAGCAAGATGTGCGACGGCCGCCCGTGTGTCATGCACGATGAGCACGGCGGTGCCATTATGCTGACAATACGCCGGGGTAAGAATGCTGTGGAGATGCGTCTCGAAATGCAGAAGTGATACGACAACGCAACTGGCCCCGCGTTCTATTGCCGATTGCGTGAAATGATGACCGTCCGTATGCTCTCCCTGAGTGGCAACGAACATCCAACCCGCCTGCACGTTGCGCGAATCGGTGGTGATTCCTGCGACCGCAACATCCCACGGACCGATCATGGTCACAACCGGTAGATCATTGATAATCTCCGAGAGACGCCGCCCACCGGGTGCTGAGTCGAGATTTGTTGCGACCTGATTGAACATACTTCCGTATCAGTAAAGATTTGCAGTAATAATGCGCGCTTCGCCGTCCAGCGTGCAGCGCGTGCCACGGGGAACGGATTCTCCGGCGGCAGGATATTGGGAACGGACAACACCGCTACCCATGGGACTCGGTTCAAGATTCATGCTTTTGACGAATGTCATTGCCTGACGTAACGACATTCCTACCACATCGGGGACGCGCACCATATCGTCATTCTTCTTATGATTGACTCCGACCAGATGGACGGTTACAGGTGTGCGCCGGCGCGCCGGCGCATTTTCCGCCGGATACTGATCGGCGACGATATCACCGATTCCCACCGACTCCATGTTGAATCCATGCGCCTTGAGTACCTGACCGGCAATATCGACCCGCATACCACGTACGTTGGGCACACGGATTTCATCATTGCCTTTGAAAGACGCATACATCGGCTCGGGTTTCTTGGCGAAGGTACTCGAGGAATTGATGATGCGCATTGCGATTTTCCGGAATATCGGTCCTGCGGTCGAACCACCGTAATACCCGTGCCTGGGTTCATCAAGGATAACAAGAATAAGAATTTTCGGATCTTCAACAGGGAAAAATCCGACGAAGGAGGCGACATGCGACTTGTCGGAATAGGAGCCGTCGACCAGGCGTTGTGACGTTCCGGTCTTGCCTCCGATACTCATCCCCTCGATATGCGCCAGTCTGGCAGTACCGCTGTCGACGACGCCCTGCATGAAGCTGCGCATGATACGCGAGGTTTCGGATGAGACGACACGGCGCACGACTTGCGGGACAGTTTCATCAACGATATTGCGTTCCTGATCGAGCAGCCATTTACGGATAAACGGTCGCATCAGCACACCGTCATTGGCAATGGCGGCATAAGCACAAGCGAGTTGCAACGGTGTGACAGCGAGACCGTAACCGAAGGAGAGATAATTGAGCGTGGTGCCGTCCCAATCCAGTGGCTTACGAAGATCGCCGCTGAGTTCTCCAGGAAGCTCGATACCGGTTTTCACACCAAAGCCGAAGTTTCGCGAATATTTGAAAAAGCGTTCGTCACCGAGTTCATTCGCCAGTTTCGCAGATACAATATTGGAGCTGTGCTCAAAAGCACCTCGCATGGTCAATGACTCGTATGGATGATCATCCACTATGGCCTTGAGATGCGGGTTGTACACCCAGCGCCCATCCTCGGCATCGATACGATCGTCTGGTGCATGCAGCTTCTCATTGAGCGCTGCGCTCATGGCCACGATTTTGAATGTGGACCCCGGTTCATAGAGATCGGTCACGGACCGGTTTCTCGCCTTTTCCGCTGAATATTCATGTAGCTTATTCGGATCGATGCTGGGGACGTTGGCCATGGCCAGCACCTCTCCGGTCTCGGGCTGGAGGATGATACATCGACCCGAAGTGGCTTTGTGCAACTTGACACCGTAGGCCAGCTCCTCCTCGGCAATGGATTGATATACCTGGCTGATGGTCAGCACGACGCTGCGTCCATTGATTGGTTCAACCTTCGGATAATCAACTTCCGGTCGGCGTGATCCGCGTGCGTTGCGGTAATACACGATGAATCCCTCGGTACCCGCAAGCTCACGATCCATCTCCAGTTCAATGCCACTCTGACCGCGGTTGTCGATATTGGTATATCCGATGACGGGGCCAGCCAACGAATTGAAATTGTAGCGACGACGCGGTGAGGGACGCAGCCGCACTCCGTAACAGGACCACCCATCAAAACGTGCGGCAATCTCTTCCGGAATACGCTTCTCAAGAATCCGATAGCGCACGGTCGTGTCGTTGAAATGGCGGAGAACGGAGACATACGGTTTTCCCAATGCCCGTGCAATAAATCGTGCAGTGGTGTCTGGACGGACAACGACCGACGGATCCACCGCGAGTGTGTATTCCGTCTCGTTGGAAGCAAGAATCGAGAGATCGCGGTCAAGAATCAGGCCGCGCATTGGAGGGATGGTCTCCCGGCTCTCATATTGAATACGTGCCATCTCACGCAGCTTCTCTGCATCACGTACCTGAATGACAAACAGTTTGACCAGCACGGCCAGAAATCCTGCAAGAAAGAGCGTGATGAGCATATACACGCGCATCGCACTCTGCTTTCTCTGCAGAATGTGAAGATCATCATTCCGTCCGGGTTTGTAGTCGTAATGTTCCAAAGGCACAAGTGATGTTGGTTTACCTGGAAAGGGCCGGGACGCGCCCGAACACAGTCAGTGAATACGGCTGTTGATTCGCATGTACAAGACCCAATTCTTCCACCGCGATTTTCTGTATCCTGTTATAACTCGAAAGCATATTGATTTCAGCACGGAGGGATTCCCGTTCCTGCAACAGCTTCTTCTCCTCCCGCTCCGCGGCAATCTGCTCCATCATCAGCCCGTCGACAGCTACGACATTCGAGATGTAGACAACAAGCAATGCAGCAAACACAATCAGCATCAGCACGATATTGAAAGTGGTCAACCCGCGCATGCGCCGACGGCGCGGCGACGCTGCCTGTACAACATCCAACGGCACGTCATGCTGCATCCCGTTAATGGCGGGCTGTCGACGCTTACGTGTGGATTTTCTCGCAGCCGCGTAGACGGGCGCTTCGGGCTCTGGGATTTCGACGTACTTCATATTCATCTGCCTCAATGTGTTTACTGCTGAGCAGTGTGATGCGGGGGACTTTGTCACAGTCACAGAAGGGCATGCGCGGGGGACATATACATGGTTTCGCTTCGTCACGCATAAAATGCTTTACGATGCGATCTTCCAGAGAGTGATATGAAATGACCACCAGTCGTCCGCCGACCTTGAGTACTTCCGTTGCCTGCGTAAGAACCTGCTCAAGCACGTGAAGCTCTTCGTTGACCGCGATACGCAGTGCCTGGAATATCCTGGCCAGTGTTTTCTTTCGATGCGCCGGTGAGGTAACAGTGGAAATGATATCCACCAATTGACCAGTTTCACGAATCGGTTGCTCCTGACGCGCACGTGTGATGGCGCGTGCGATGCGCCGGCTTCCATGCTCCTCTCCATAGGAGAAAAAAATGTTGGCCAACTCCTCTTCGGAACTGTCTGCGATGAGATCCGCTGCATTCATAGTGCGCTCGAGGTCCATTCTCATATCGAGAGGTCCGTCGAAACGAAAACTGAAACCTCTCTCTGGTGTATCGATCTGATGCGACGACACACCGAGATCCAGCAGTATGCCGTCAACAGCTCTAATTTCGTTCTGTAACAGGATGGATTTCAGATGGACCACATTTCCGGGGATTATCACCATGCGATTATCACCGGCAAACACCTCTCTTGCACGCTGCACCGCGTCATCATCCTGATCAAAAGCGAACACGCGGGCTTGTTCGCCCAATCTGCTCAATAGCAGTCTGCTGTGACCACCACCTCCGAGTGTCCCGTCAACATAAATTCCGGAAGGATTTGTGACGAGAAGCTCGGTTGAACGCTCCAAAAGCACCGGTATGTGATATCCTGTATCATCATCCTGCATCATGCATTCCCCATTACACGCGCACCGATGTCCTCAGGTGACGTTTCTCCGTTGAATTCACTATATTCCTGAAAGTTCTCCGGACTCCAGAGCTCGATTGTCTCCAGGGAACCGAGTACGACGACATGTCCGGCGATCCCGGCAAATTTCATCAACTCCTGTGGTATCATGATGCGCGACTGCTTGTCCAGCGTTACTTCCTGTGCCCACATCATGATGTAGCGAATGAAACGACGATCCTCCTTCCTGTGGGTGTTCAACTCAGCTTTCATCTTGTCCTCAAACCGGATCCAGGCATCCAAAGGGTACATGGCCAGACTGTTCTCATACCCACGCGTGATGACAAACGAATCATTCGCTTCCGGACTCAAGGACTTCCGCAGCTTGGACGGGAAGCTGAATCGACCTTTGTCGTCTACCGCATGTTCATATTTACCTTTGAAGCCAGCCATTTACGTTTCCGCCATATTCTTCCACTTCTTCCCACTTCTACCCACTTTTACCCAAAATCAAGGTTTTACAGCTCAGAGTCAAGTACTTTTCTCCCACGATGCAATTTTTTTTCATAATTGCCTTTTACACGCCAGATTCGCGGGTTTTGAGTCTGAAAAATTATCGAAAAAACAGACGGACGACAGTGTAATCCGTTAACATGCCTGTGTAAAAATATTTCCACTCCTCCACCCTCTCCCACTCTCCAGATTATGTCTACCTGAATGAGACAACGATTATCGGAATCGACGTGCCAACGTTTTGTCACACGAGGTTTTTTTGCGATTTTTATCCATCGGAAAATGGCAACCCAATGACAATCGCCCTGCACATCACAGTTATCATTATCACGTTCGTAACGCTCTGGAAGGGGGCGGACTGGATAGTCGAGTCCGCTGCACGTGTAGCACGCAGGTTGGGACTCTCGGAACTGGTCATCGGTCTGACGGTCGTAGCGATCGGCACCTCGGCCCCGGAGTTTGCGGTCAGCATCACAGCAGCGATAAAAGGTCAGGCGGATATTACCATCGGCAATATCGTCGGATCAAATATTTTCAACCTGGGATTTATACTTGGCGGCGTTTCGATATTCGGCGCCGCGGTGATTACTCGCCGCATGCTCTTTCGTGACGGCGGCATGCTCATAGGAACGGGCCTGCTGCTGACTGCCATGCTTGCCGATGGGGTGCTCGTCTCGTGGGAAGGCATCCTGCTACTTTCTCTTCTCGTCTCCTATATCATCTTTCTCTTCATCCAGAAACACCCCATCGAAGAGAATATCCCTACAGGAGCGTTTCGCTGGTGGGACGTTCCCCTGATTGTTCTTGGTATCACCATTGTTGTCACCTCCGCCCATTTCCTCATCGGCTCAGCATCAGAACTGGCACGACTCGCCGGCGTCTCCGAATGGCTGATCGGTGTTACTATCGTCGCGATCGGGACGTCCATGCCCGAACTCGCCACATCCTTCATCGCCATATTGCGCGGGCGTCACGGTATTTCAATCGGGAATCTCATCGGCAGCGATTTGTTCAATCTGCTTGGTGTACTCGGACTCGCAGCAGTATTGCGGCCCCTCGCCGTCACCGGCGATGCCTGGGAAAGCATCGTCATTCTGGCAGTATTCATGGTAATCGTCGTGGTCATGATGCGTACGGGTTGGAGAATCTCCCGCACCGAAGCAGTCATCCTTCTCATCCTCACCGCCTTCCGCTGGTATATGAATATGTGAGTCAACCGAGGCGGGTGCAGAAGTCTGCGTGATGCATAACATGACGTGATCGTCTGATACCCTCGTCACCACATTACACTCTGTCGTGTATCTCACTGACTCCATGAGGAAGAACGACTTTATGATACTTCGAGAAAAATTCCATCAGCGTATCAACCATAGGGGTGGCTGATTCGCGGAGAACATCGAGCGTGAGCAGCCCGGTGCTTGTTGCGATGTGGTTGACAGTCTCCCGGTAATCCTGCTTGTTGAGATCCATGGAATTGAGACCGATGGCAACGACATTCGCATTCTTGAAAATTCCAACCATGCGTTCATGGAGCGTGATGGTCCCGACGATGTCGGGGAGAGGAAGGCCGTATCCATCCGTCTCTCGTGATGGCTGATGACAAAGTACCAGAGCGTCCGGCATCGTTCCGTGCAACAGACCGAGTGCGATCGGAGAATTGCCACAGTTCGTCAACGCGCCCTGTCCTTCGACGATGACATAGTCGAACCCTTCGTTCGCCGCCTTGTCGATTTCGAATTCAACGGCCCCATTGATGAAGTCGGCAGGCAAATCTTCGACCGAGACACCGCGTCCGCTGATAAGAATACCGGTCGGTCCTGTACCGATCATGGTCACGTTCATACCGCGACGGAGCATTTCGCGATGCAGCATGAGCGCGGTGGTCATTTTCCCCGTGTCGGCATCTGTCCCGACGGTCAGAATCGTCAGAATATTCCGACGCCGCCAACTCCCCTGTGCACGGATCAGATGGCTTTTTGAGAACTGATGCAGATCGTGAATGTAAAGCCCGCGTTCCCTGGCAAGACCAGCGTACTCTTCATCCCGTCGCAACGCCTGTCGCAGACCGCTGACAATATGCAACCCTGACTCCAGTGCCTGGCGGATCGTGTGGCGCCAGGTATCGGGGAGCTGTCCTCCCAGCGGAGTGATACCGATCAGCAGTGAATCGGGTCGGTACTGCATGGCCTCTTCGAGAGAATGCACGATCGGTGTGTCCCCACCGAAACCAATGGCTTCTTGCGTACTCCCCCGTTCCTTGGTACTGTCGATGACGGCAACAATGCGTTCCGGAATGTGGAGCAAGGCGGCAATAACCATGCGCAGACCTATGGAACTCAAACGCCCTTCAGCAAGCAGCACCATACGCACACTCTGCCGTTCGAGCATTACCATGCTGCTTCACCCTCCGGAAACAGAATCTGTGTGCGTTCGGGTCCAACGCTTGCACAGGCAATCCGTACGTCGATCATTTCCTCTACCGTGGCAATGTAATTGCGTACGGCGTCTGGCAAGTGCTTCCATTCGCGAATGGCGGAGATGTCCTCTTCCCAGCCCGGGAAGGTCTCATAGACGGGTTTGAGACGCTCGAGCGTGCGGAGATTCGTCTGAAAATGATCTTTCGTCTTTCCGTCGTATTCGTACCCCACGCAGATTTTCAGTTCTTCCAGACCACTGAGCACATCGAGCTTGGTCATGCCGCAGGAGCTGATCCCGTTGAGCATGGCGGAATAGCGCATGGCAACAGCGTCGAACCAGCCGCAACGCCGGCGACGACCGGTCGTCGAGCCATATTCATTCCCTTTCGTGAGCAGGTGTTCGCCAACTGCGTCGCTCAGTTCGGTTGGAAACGGGCCGAGCCCTACACGCGTCGTGTATGCCTTCATGACACCGATGACTGAATCGATCGCGGTAGGCGCGATACCGAGGCCGATCGTCGCTCCGCCGCTTACGGGGCTGGAAGATGTGACGTACGGGTAGGTACCGTGATCGATATCAAGCAGAGCGCCCTGTGCCCCTTCGCAGAGTATATCCTTGCCCGCGCGTATCCCATCATTGAGATAATGTGCGGTATCAGTGACATAACTGTCGATCATATCGTCGAAACGCTTGTATTCCTCAATGATGTGTTCAACATCGAGTTCCTCGGCATCATAGATTCTGCTGATGATACGATTCTTGTCTTTTATGTTCTGACGGATACGGGATTCGAGAATGTCATGATCGAGCAGGTCTACGATACGGATACCGATGCGCGCGGCTTTGTCGTAGTATGCGGGACCGATGCCACGACCAGTCGTCCCGATCGGTGTATGCCCCTGTTCAACCAGTGAATCGAGCAGCCTGTGATAGGGCATGATCAGATGTGCGTTGTGGCTGATTTTCAAACGCCCTTTGAGCGAGATTCCCTGTTCCTCGAGAAATCGCATTTCCTCCATCAGGGCGACAGGATCAATCACCACACCATTGCCGATGACAGCGACACAATGTTCATGGAAAATACCGGAGGGAATAAGGTGCAGAACATATTTTTTATCCCCGATCTCTATTGTGTGACCTGCATTCGCACCTCCCTGGTAGCGCGCCACCACATCGACATTTCTGCTGAGAATATCCACCAGTTTCCCCTTTCCCTCATCTCCCCACTGGGCACCAACTACTACTCGCACGGCCATGGGTCATGCTCCTGTATCTGAAAAAAAAGAACTGGCCTCCCTGATGTCCCCGGGAGGCCGTCATTATCAAACGTATTCCATGCGGCCCGGGTCAGGAGGCGAAATCGGCAACGGCATCATCCACAGTGTCATAGGATGCGAAAATCGTCTGCAGTTTGGTAATCTCGATCAGCTTTTTGACGTTTTCGTTCAGTTGCGCGAGTTTCAGTTCGCCACCGTTACTCTTCATGGTCGTATAACCACCGATAAGCATACCCAGTCCGGAACTGTTCATCAACGTCACCCGGGAGAGATCCATCACGACATGTTTCCTGCCTTTATCGATCAGGCGATGCAACTCATCGTTGAGCGCATTGGCCTCCGGTCCGCCGAGAATGGCCCCCTGCAAGGCAAGGATGGTCACTCCGTTCTGATCCGTTGATGGGATATGCATAGTTGCCTCAGAAAGTGATTTTCATTTTCCGGCTTGTGGTCCAGTCCAATGTAAGCGCACTCGCCACAAATATACTCGAATACGATCCGGTAAACACACCGATACTCATGGCAAACGCAAACCCGCGGGTGGGCTCACCGCCGAAGACCATTAACGCGGTCATTACAAGCAGCGTGGTGATACTTGTGAGAATGGTCCTGCTCATCGTCGTGTTGATACTTTTATTGATCAGGGGCTCGAGAGGCGTCGTCTTGAAGAGTTTGAGATTCTCGCGCACGCGGTCGAACACCACCACGGTATCGTTTACCGAATACCCGATGAGAGTAAGGAATGCCGCTATCATGGCCTGATCAAACTCAAGATTGAGACTTGGAATCACATCCGTAAACATGGAAATCAAACCGAGAGTCAAAATGACATCATGGAACAGTGCCGCGACGGTCCCGACGGCAAAGACAAGTTTGAAGCGGAAACCGATAAACACCAGTATGCCAATGAGAGCGAAGAAAATCGCGATCACAGCATCCCGGCGTATTTCCGACCCGATTTTCGCCTCCACACGGTTTTCCTGCAGAATCTCAATTTCCTGATTGAAATTCTCACGGAGTGCGGTTTTGATATCATCGGAAATAGTCGAACCGACACCTTTCTGTTCGGTACGGATAATGAAATCGGTGCTGCTGCCGAAACTCTTGATCTCGATGCTCCCCATATCCGCCTGTTGCATGATACCGCGAAGCTCAGGAATACTGGCTGTGCGCGGCAACCGCACGACGACTTCGGTTCCGCCTTTGAAATCAAGGCCGAACTGCAAACCCTTGAAGGTGATGGAAACTACACCGCTGACAAGAAGCACAGCGGAAACCATGTAGAAGAGCTTCCGCTTGCCCATGAAATCGACGTTCAGATTTTGAAAAATTCTCATGACGCTCTATTTACTCCTGAATCACTTTCGTTGCTGGGGTCCCGTTTATCATCCAAACTTGACGATACTCGGTGATTTGTCAAGCGTGATTTCCAAAATGACGCGTGTCATCACAATCGCCGTGAACAGCGAACAGATGATACCGATCATCAGTGTAAGTGCAAAGCCCTGGACGGGTCCCGAGCCAAACTGATAAAGAATGATCGTTGTCAGAAGCGTCGTCAGGTTGGCATCGATAATCGCTGGAAATGCACGGGAATAACCCGCATCAATTGCCGCTCGTATGGTCTTGCCCGCACCGAATTCCTCACGGATACGCTCGTTGATGAGTACATTGGCATCTACCGCCATACCCACAGTGAGCAGAATACCCGCAATACCTGGCAGGGTCAATGTGCCGTGGAAACCGGCAAGGACAGCAAGAATGAAAACGACATTGAAAATCAGAGCCATATCGGCGGAAACGCCACCGTACTGATAATACACTACCATGAAGATAATCACGATAGCCAGTCCGATAAGGAAGGATGTCAAGCCCTTGTTGATGGAATCCTCACCGAGTGACGGCCCGACAGTGCGCTCCTCGATAATATCCACCGGAGCAGGCAGGGCGCCGGCCTTGAGAACGATCTCAAGCAGACGCGCCTCTTCCATATTGGCCATCCCCTCAATTTGCGAATTTCCACCGATAATTTTCTGACGCACATTCGGTGCGGAGAATACCGCGTTGTCAAGAACGATGGCAATGCGTTTGTTGACGTTGGCGCCGGTGACGCGTGCCCACTCACGGGACCCCTCCGCATCCATCTGCATGGTCACAACGGCGCCACCGAAACCGGCCTGATCCGTCTGCGCCCGCGCATTGGTGATGACCTCACCGGTCAGTTCCGGCTTGCGCTTGAGAATGAAAAATTCATAATAATCCATCCCTTCAGCCGTTACATACGGTTTTGCGCCCCATGCGAACGATACATCGTCCGGAATCGCATCGCGAACATCGGAACGACGAAGTATATTGTTAACGCGCTCACGCTGATCCGCGCTGGCGATAAGCGTCTGCTCGTCAGCCTGCGAGAACAATGCACGGAAGGGATTTTCCTTCTTCCATTCTTCAAGCTGCTCCTCCTCCGTCATGGCTTCATCGGCGATGGATTCGGCATCCAATGCATCCTCGTCGCTGGCCGTGACGTCCGCGGCATCCTCGGCAAGCTCATCGGCTTCCGCGTCCGCATCGGCGAGCGTTTCCTCATCGCTGCGCAGTTCATCGTCGGGTACCTCGCCCTCGGCAAGCGCCGGATCATCAACCGTTGTCGTATCCTCGTCTTCCTCCAACTCCTTGCCGAGCAGGACTCTGTCGATGTTGCCCAACGCCTTGAGGATTGAATTTTCATCGGCCAGCAACTTGAACTCGAGTTGCGCCGTTTCCTGAATCAGACCACGAACCTCACGTTCATCACTGACGCCAGGCAATTCAAGAATAATGCGCCGGTTACCGCTGCGTGCAATGGAGACTTCGGACACACCGTACTGATCGATGCGGTTGCGAATGATTTCCAACGCCCGGTCGACCGCTTTCTCGGATTCGTCCCGCAGCTTCTCCATCACATCCGCGTTCTCATCGCGAATGTCACCGTAATACCGGCTCATGCGCATGTTCCTCTCTTCGAACTTGCTGCTGAAGAGATCAAGAACGGGCTCATCGCTGGTCAGTGCTTCCTGGCGAACTTCCGCGATGATTGTCCGAAGATTTTCGTCTTCGTTTTTCGCGAGCTTGGCAAGCAGTTCAACAATGTCAACTTCAAGAGTAACATACATTCCGCCCTGGAGGTCAAGACCCAGCTTCAGGCGCCCTGCACGCGCATTGCGAATGGATTCCTCGTGTTCGTCGAAATAGGCCGTGCTGTCTTCACCACTCAAATTCGAAAGGTTCGACTGATGCACGGAGTCCCGGTACGTCGGGTACAGCAGGTACACCGACAATACCAGAAACGCGACGATCATTGATATCCGGAATAAGTATTTCTTCACGGTCAGTTAGACCTCCAACGTCAGATATATGTAGTACAATGCAAACAATGATTGCAAAATGGCTCAGAGAGATAAATATAGGACGGAAAGCGCATAAAGTCAATCGAAAAGAAATGTTCCGTAAATTCATCCGCAGGTATCCGACAGTCACCGATCAAACAGCGGTACAAACAGCCAATTGCGGAAATCTCTGTTCCCACACCACTACAGTCGATACAGCCGCCGGATCAACGCGCGGACCCGCTCATCCTCCTCCCGAGCAGCGTGCCGCTGCATGATGTTCCTGACCTCCTGCGTATCGAAGAGTCGCAGGGCCCGGACGGCAAACGAACGCACTTCCGGGCGGTCTTCTTCCAACCATGCGGCAGCCATCTTCAACAATACCGTAGCGGAATCACTCAGATGCAGCAATGTCTCGAACGCCCGGGCACGCAATCGCACATTGTTTCCGGGCATTGCCCGCATCCGCAGCACGGGTATGAATTCGTCAAGACCATGGCGGCGAACCCAGTCCATTGCCGCAAGCGCCAGAACATCCTCATGGGAATCTCCTTCCAGGCGCCGGCGAAGCAGTCGCGTATCCAATACCGCGTCACTGTGCAGTATCGCGTTCATCGCGGCGGCTTCGACATAATAACTGGAATCCTGCAACATGCTGTGGTACAGTGGAAGCAACTCCGGATCGCGGTAATGATACAGGCCGTTGAGTGCTGTGGCACGGACACGGGAAGATACATCCGATGTCAGCCGGATAAAACATGATTGAAATTCCCCTGACGTGGAAAGGGTGTCAGGACGCAACTCCGCCAGAAGCGTCGCGGCACGCATGCGTACATCGCGATGCGCATCACGCTCCGCGACATCGAAGAGTACCCGCCGGATCTCCTGCTGCCCGATGAATGGAAATAACGCTTCGACCGCAAGAATACGCTGAGCGGGACTGCGTGCCGTATGCAACAGACGCAGCCACTCCTCCCGCGAATACCCGGGATGAATACGCGCACAGAGAAGGTTCGATGGATCAATCTCGAAAAATCGTCCTCTTCCACCATTGAGTGCAAAACGTACTTGCTGTTCCGCCCCGTCGATCCAGACACACGTCTCATCCCCGGACTGCCAGCGCAACGTCAGCGGCATGCGGAAATAGCCGCGGAGAGAATCGACTTGCTGTATCTGGCGGAATGTCACATGCATGGAATCTCCGTCTACCGTGATTTCACGCGTGACTGTGATTACTGGATAGCCGGCTCCGTAGAGCCATTGCCGGAAAAACCACTGCATACTCCGGCCGGTGACATCTTCGATCACGCGTTTGAAATCATTGGTCTCGGCATTGGCGAAGGCATACCGCCGCAGCCAGGTCCGGATGACGCGGACAAACTCCTCTTCACCGAGAATGTCACGGAGCATGTGTAGCACGGCGGCACCTTTCGAATACGTATTGACCGCACCACCACGCCGCTCTCCAACAACAGGGATCAGCCCTTGCCGATCAGCCCAATCGAGATAATTACGGATTCCGTTGTAGCGCTGTATGATGTAATCATCCTCCCCGAAACGATGCCGTGTCCACAGCTGTTGAAAATACGTGGCGAACCCCTCATTGAGCCATTCATTCTCCCAGTCGATATATGTCACGTAATTCCCGAACCATTGATGTGCCAGCTCATGGGCGATCAGCGGTTGCGGATCGTAATCGAGGGCGGCACGGGCATCGACGACCAGACGGGTGTCCGCCATAACCGTCGCGCTGGTATTCTCCATACCACCGTAGAGAAAATGTCGCACCGGCACCTGCACGTATTTTTCCCAGGGGTAGTGCAGCCCGGTATATTCGGAGAAAAAGGCCATCATATCTTTCGTGTCCGCAAACGTGCGCCGTATGTCGGCGGAGTCATCCGACAGATAGTGCCAGGAATCCACGGGAATGCCATTCCACTCCTGCGTGAACACTCCGTAGCGCCCGGCGGCAAGCATGATCAGATAACTTGAGTGCGGCCGGCCTTGCGCCCAATGCCAGGTCGCCGTCCCGTCGTCGTTGACATGTCGCGCCCGCAAGGCGCCATTACTCAGGGTTTGCAGCACGGTGTCGATGGTGATGAGGACCTCACTCGTTGCCTTGTCGTTCGGGTAATCGTAGGAAGGGAACCAGTGACGGTTATCCTCTCCCTGCCCTTGTGTCCATATCTGTCGTGGATCATCCGGGTAACTCGTTCCCGGACCGACAAAATACAAGCCACGCAGAGGGCGGCATGCGTAACGGATATGAAGAAGGGCGGTATCACCATGCCGCAGCGATTCCGGAAGCTTCATTCGCAGATGTGTGGAATCGTAATTCCACCGGAGAGTCTCCGCGTCCTTCCAAGGGGATGTGGAATACTGCACCGACTGAATCTCCATGTTCACCGCATCCAGTACGACACTGTCAATTACAGAGCGCAACGGCGTCAGGCTGATGTCCACTTCCCCGTCGACCCGTCGTGCCTCTTCGTCCAACCGCACATCGATGCGATAATGCAGGACATCGAAACTGCGCTCGCGCCGTCCAAAATCCTGCGCGTGACCTCGTGTTCCTGCGATCACCAACAGAAGGAAAAACAATGTCAGGATGTATCGAGAGAGCTGCAGGGGACAGGTACTTCGACCTGTCCCCCGCGTTTCCTGCATCAACACGATGTTTCTTTTCCCTGGAAACACACCTATTTCACCAAGAGCATACGATGAACGCGCACGCCGTTCCCTGTATGCAGTTGTAGCAGGTAGCTGCCGCTGGGGAGTCCCCCGGCTTCGAACAGTACGCGGTGAAGGCCACCCTGATGCGTCCCGTCGTGCAGTGTGCGAACATGACGCCCGGCATGGTCAAGCACTTCGAGACGGACTTCGTGGTGCCCCTCAGGCAGACGATACTCGATCACCGTAGCCGGATTGAAAGGATTCGGGTAATTCCCGAGAATGACGAAGTCATTGGCGGTAATTGCGGGGGCAATGCCGGTCACGTTGTAGACATACACATTCCAGCTGTGAGAGACTGCTTCTCCCGTACCACTGGTGCAGGGATCGTAGATATTGACAAGGACCTGATAGTCCCCTTCATCGATAAAGGTATGACTGTAGCTCGCTGCGTCATCGCCCACTTCATTGCCATTGACGAACCAGGACCAGGTCAGCGTACCTCCTTCTTCGTCGTAGGCCTGGATGGAAAAGTCCATATCGCTGTTCGTGGGTAATGTGTCGAGGTCGACTGGTTGAGCGGAAAGAATTTCCGGTGGCAGATTGCCGGTCGCCTCAAGTGTGAGTACCGCCGCACATTGCTCTGCGCCACCGCCATAAGGGACCAGCACACCCAGATTGAGCGGTATTTCTTCGCAGCGTTGCATGTCCACCGGAATCAGCATCCAGGTCACCGTCTCCTCCGCGCCGGGGAGGAGCGGGTCGGCGACGGCTTTCGCGGCGGTTTCCCCTTCAGCAAATGACAGTGTGGTCGGAAGAATCAGGGATGCCGAAACATTTTCCGCGTCCGCATTCCCGCTGTTTCTTACGGTAACACTGTAGGTGATTTCCGTCACTGTGCTGTCGACAATGTCCGGAGTGACGCCACAGGAGACCGCGAGTTGTGCCGCGGTCAGTACCGGCACGTGCAGCGTGACAACACAGGTATCATTGTCATACCCCGCTGCTTCGCGCACGAGGAGAATAACGTATTCGGTTTCGACCAGGGGTTGCGGATATTGCAGCGCCCAGGTCAGAGTGACCTCGCTGCCGGAGTCCATCGCGTCGAAGGATTGCGCAGCAAACCCTGCATCCAATGCGATTTCTGAGGGGAGGATGATAATGACTTCGCCCGCAGGACCTTCCACGCTACCTGCCGAAGTGATAACCGCTCGCAGCTCGGCGGGATCTGGCGTATATTGCCCGCCTGCAACCGTGATCTCATCGACATCGCAGCGCATCGCGACCGCGGATGTCGCCTGTTTGATATTCAGGTACAGACGCTGCTGCGCGACAGCCCCTTCTGCGGATGAAACATTCGCATCGATCTGCACCGTT
>JAGTUW010000297.1 GCA_018224345.1 Bacteroidota bacterium | reverse complement strand
GGTGCTTCATATGTCAACCGAAGGCCCTTGAGTTCCTTTCTCCGGTCATGCACATGTGTTACGACTTCAATCAGATAATCGATGTGACTTTGCGTATAGACACGCCGGGGAATCGCAAGCCGCACGAGTTCGAGATCCGGCGCGACGAAGATCCCGTCTTCCATCCGGCCAAACATTACGCTGCCAATTTCCACGGCACGGATTCCGCCATCGAGATAGAGTGCACAGGTAATTGCCTGCGCGGGAAAATGTTCCTGCGGGATGTCCGGACAAAATCGCTTCGCATCCAGGTAAATGGCATGTCCGCCGGGCGGCAGGAGTATTGGGATGCCCAGTGCATCGAGCTTGCGGCCAAGATATTCGGTGCTCTTGATGCGGTAGTGAAGATAATCCTCATCGAGAATTTCCTCAAGCCCCTGCGCGATCGCCTCGAGATCACGTCCGGCGAGACCGCCATACGTGGGGAAGCCCTCTGTCACAATAAGAAGGTTCCGGCACTCCACAGCGAGATCATCGTCATTGAGCGCCAGCCAGCCACCGATATTGACGAGTGCATCCTTTTTTGCCGACATCGTGCAGCCATCGGTATAGGAAAACATTTCCTGCGCAATCTCCATCGGTGTTTTGTCCGCATACCCATTCTCCCGCAACTTGATGAAATATGCGTTTTCGGCGAATCGGCAGGAATCCATGATCAACGGCAAGCCGTACTTGTCGCAGACCGCACGGGTCTGACGGATGTTCTCCATAGAGACAGGTTGTCCCCCTCCTGAATTGTTCGTCACAGTGATGAGAACGGCTGGAATATTCTCTGCTCCGTATTTTTCAATTGTTGCTTCCAACCTGGCAATGTCCATGTTGCCCTTGAAATCGGCAATGATCTCCGGGTGCTTCCCCTGTTCATTGAGACAATCGACAGCAAGCGCCCCGGAATATTCCACATTCGCTCGTGTCGTATCGAAATGGGTATTGTTCGGAACTACTTTCCCTTTGCCGCCGATGACGGAAAAAAGGATTTTCTCCGCTGCACGCCCCTGATGCGTCGGGATGATGTGTTTGAGCCCCGTGATCTTCTGCACCATGGCTTCCATGCGGTAAAAACTTCGGGATCCTGCATAGGATTCGTCTCCGTCGAGTATCCCTGCCCACTGCTTCGAACTCATCGCCGACGTCCCGCTGTCGGTGAGAAGGTCAATCAGCACATCTTCGGCCGGAATCAGAAAGGTGTTCAGTCCGGCTTCATGCAGAATACGTTCACGATCTTCGAAGGTAGTGAATTTGATGGGTTCGACGGTCTTGATCTTGAAAGGTTCGATCACCGTTTTGATGTAACTGTCTCGTATCATCGTTTGTCTGGAGAATTGTGTTGTGATGCTGGTGGATTAGACGGAGTGCTACCGTCGCAAGCATATAAAAATAGGCCTATTTCGTCTGATTTTCAAAGCGTACTGTAAAAAAGCCAGGGGCCAGGCTCTGTCAACTCCGTTGCGGGCGCATGTCTCCTTTTACCTGTAACTGCTTCATTTCCCCGCCGGCAAAAAGAGAACGCCGGGGGTACCCGACGTCTTCCATTGCCATGTCCGCAGCACAGATGGTATTGAATGAACGACACAATGCTCTGGTCTCTGGAAAGGGACTACCGGGTTACGTGACCTCGTTCGCTTGCGGATCCTCTGTCTGTTTCTTCTTCATGCGGCGGGATTTTTTCTCCCCGTCCGTCGCATAGTAATAATAATTCTGATAATAGTATCTGTAATAGGAGTAGTATATCTTGTTGGCATTGAAGCGATTGACAACGACGCCGAGGACACGCGCCTTATTTGCAAGAATCATCTCGTGGGTTTTTTCGAGTCCCAACGTTTTTGTTTGATCGGAGGACACGATGATGACCACGCCATCGGTGTATTTTGCCAATACCAGCGTATCGGCCATGGCAATGACCGGAGGAGCATCGAAGAGCACAAGGTCGTAGTATTGTCGCACAAGTGTGACAAATTTTTCCATGCGTGCCGATCCGAGCAGTTCAGCAGGGTGGCTGGGGATGTTACCACAGGGTATTACGTGCAGACCAGAAATAGCAGTTTTCTTGATGCACTTGTTTACTGGTGTATCTCCGAGCAACGCGTTCGAAAGCCCGGGTTCACGCTCGACTTCGAAAATCTGATGCTGGACCGGGCGGCGCAAATCAGCATCGACGAGCAACACTTTTCTTCCGCTGTTCGCGGCGCTGACTGCCAGATTTGCGATCGCAGTCGATTTCCCCTCTTTTGGTGCGGGACTTGAGAACAACACGGCTTTGGCTTTGCCTTGATCTGTCAGGGAATTCTCAATTGCCGTACGCATCGTTCGATAACTTTCGCTCGGTGGTGATTGCGGCGCTGTCAGTGTCACCAGTGAGAGATTGCGTTCTCCCTTTCCGTCATTCGATCCGAAGGTCGGGATGAAGGAGAGAACGGGGAAGCCCAGCTTTTCAACGTCTTCGGGACTGCGTATTGTCGTATCGAGAAAGCGGAGAACAACAGCCACACCGAAGCCCAGTCCGAGACCGACGAGGATACCGAGAATCATGTTCATCGGTCGATTGGGCTTTACGGGACGCCCCGGTACCTTCGCGCGATCGACGATGTCGACATTGCCGACCGTGGTCTGTTCATTGATGATCGCTTCCTGATATTTTTCGTCAAGCAAACTGAAGAGTTTATCATAACTCTGCCTGCGTCTCTCCAGACGGGCATATTGTATCGTCTGGGCCGGAATTTTTTCGAACTGCACATTGTACTGGCGAATCGCTTCCTCAAGGTTCGTCATGCGTGCACGCTGTGACTCAATATCGATGTCCTGTTGTAAAATACGCTGACGTAATTCACGTGCATATTCAACCGGTGCACCGGTGAGATTATCCCCGGTAGTCAGGTTCTGACTGAGCGATTCAACCTGCTCGAGCACTTCCTGCAATTGCTTTTTGGCCTCGGCGATATCGCGGGCGTGGAACGGTTCGAGATCGGGACGAATATTGAGCGTCTGTTTCCGGTTATACTCCATCGTCTGGATATCCGCCTCGAGCCTGGCCTTCCTTTCCAGTAACGCTTTGAGTTGAGGATCGACCCCTTCCTTGAGTTGACGGGCAAGATTCGGTTCGACCTCCGCAAGTTGCGCGTGCAACTGTGTACGTATATTTTCCGCTGCTGCCAGATCAATCTTGGCCTGTTCACGCTGTGCTTCAAAGGTCGCGAGTTGCTGAATAAGCTGTTGTGTTTCCCCATCCAGGCTTACGAATCCCTGCGATTGCTGATATCCCTTCACGACATTTTCAATGTTGACGAGAGAATCGCGTTTGGATTCAAGCTGCCCTTCAAGAAAACTCCGGGCGGTCGTCACGTTCTCACGTGCGGATTCGAGGTTGCGGCGTTGATAGGCGTCAACATAGTGGTTGGCGATGGTCGCGGCTTCGATCGGTGAGGTGCTCTGGACGTTGATTCGGATGAAGTCCACACCGCGCACTTCTTCGGCGGACATCTGCGCACGCGCGCGGGCAGCGATCAGCCCCAGGTCTGCCATGCGTGTCGATGTATCAAGTTTTGCAAGACCAATGTTGACAAAGAAATCCTCAAGCTGCAGTGTCCGTGCGATTTTTCGCAGCGTCGAAGGCCGCTGACTGGCCTTGAGAATCGGGAGTGTATCCCGCGTCGCCTGCTGCTGTAGATCCGTGTCACGCACGAGCTTTCGGGCCACCTGCTCCGCAACGGCATCACTTCTGATGATGAGAATCTCATTTGCAATGATGCGCTCTCCACCCCAGCCGAGTATATCGAACCCGGGCTGCGAAGCCTGACCGCTGAGCAATGCCTTCGAGGCCTTCAGGCGGACGGTGGCGCTGGCTTGATAAATGTCGTCCTGCTGCATGGTATAAAACCAGGTCGCAGCCACAACGACGACGAAGATGGCAAGAATTACCCACTTGCCCTCGAAGGCAATGCGAAGGTACTCCTGCACCTGTTTATTAAAATCATCTTTCGGGGTCATTCAGGTGTAGCGTATGTGAAAAGAAAACGATTCTCTCTCGCCTGGAAGTTACTGTTCTGGTCCCGCGATGTTGCCAGGTCTTTCATCGCGGGAGCCCGTCATTTCGTTGCGATATTGATGACGGCAACGGTGGACGTAATGACCGAAGCGATGGCCACGATCGTTTGAGCGATCCGAAGTATCATATCCCGGTAAACCTGCTCTCCATCCACGATAATCAGGTCACCCGGGAATAGCTGTAAATCCGATGTCATCAGTGGTGTATCGCGGAGTTCGAGATACTTGCGAACATCGACTTCATACACTTCGGCAATTTCATTCTCTCTGTCTACTCCCCCCTTGCGAACCACTTTGACCCTGTCGAGAAACACCTCCGCTCCACGGTCATTCGGCCCTCCGCAAAACGACAACAGGTCGAGCAGGTTGGTTTCACAGGGGACGCGATACCTTCCAGGATTGCGCACATATCCCCAGACACTCACCATGAGATCGCAACCGCTGCCACTCGCAAAATTGTAAAAAGAACCACCGGTTGCAGAAAAGAACTGCGAGCTGGAAGCGCTCTCCGGCAGGATTTGCGACCGCAGAGCGGGCGCAAATC
>JAGTUW010000296.1 GCA_018224345.1 Bacteroidota bacterium | reverse complement strand
TTGCTGTCTCGACACTGCCGACCACAGTCGGACAGCTCTTCGTTGCCTGTGTGTTGACGAGATCAGTGGGCATGTCGTCGACCATCGGGAAGAAAATCCAATCGAGTTTACGCCGGTCATGCTTTTTCTCGATTAAATTATGCACATGGGAGAGCGCCAATTTGCTCGGGAAACAGGGGTCGATACTTCCCCGCTTACTTCCCTCCCGGTAGAGGGTATCAGTCGTCGGATCCGAAAAATGGAGATGCTCGAAGGGAATGCCGAGTTCCTGGAAATAGGCAGTAAAAAAAGGAGCATGTGCATACATATTCAATGCACGGGGAATTCCTATCCGCAGCTCACTTCTGAGCTTGCCATCTCTGAGACGCACGCTTCCCCGTGATGGATGCGTTTTCTGCCGGGAACGAAAGGCCGCTCTTGCCGCCAGTTCAGCGTAATTCGGAAACTGCTTGCGTATACGGGAAAGATCACGTGCGATCTCACGCATATCATCCTCCTCCTCGACGCATCCTTTCTCACAGGTCGCTATGATCAATCGCCTGTGATCTGACTCAGACGATGCCGTACCCGCGACAGTCTCAACATCAATGAAAGTCCGTAAACACTTGTTCTTGCAAAAATTACATCGCGTGCTCTCATCCCGCTTCGAGATAAAGCGTATTTGTTCTGCGGCCGCGAGTCCGATAAAGGTGGTTTCTCTCCCGCTCCCGTGGAGACGTGCCGCTTCGACAGCGGCACCGATGGCTCCGGCCTCACCGGTATGGCGATGGACAATGATGCGCGGCTGCAGTTCATGAAACTTCATTCTTATGAAATCGACCTGCGCTTTTACTGCTGCGAGGTTCCGTTGCGTCCCTCCCTGGAGGATGAACGTACTTCCCAGTCTCTCAAGGTTGGTAATCTGTGAGACGTACAACCAGATATTCTTCGGCAGCACCCTGGCCAATCCGGCCATGATTTCCTCAGCCTTCCATCCCTGGCGTTGAAAATCGACGATATCAGATTGCAGAAAGACCGCGCAACCGTAACTGAATTCCGGTGTCCTGGTCGCACGAAATGCGATCTCCGCGTAATCCTCTACAGGAAAGCCAAAGCCCTCCGCCGTGCTCTGAAGAAAATACCCGTTTCCCGCCGAGCATTGCGTATTCAACTTGAAGTCCACAACTCTATTTTGATGCAGGAGAATGAGTTTGATGTCCTGACCTCCCACGTCGCAGATCACGTCTACATCATCATAAAAACGTCTGGCAGCCTGTGTATGCGCCACAGTTTCCACCAACGCCACATCCGCTGAGAGCGTGTCCTTCAGGATATCCTTTGCGTAGCCTGTCGTTCCGACACCGAGGATATTGAGCAACGCCCCCTGCTGACGAACCTGTTCATGTAATTCCGCGATGATGCAGCGGGTATCGTCGATGGGATTGCCATCGGAATGACGATATGCTGTAAAAGAAACTTCAAGATTTCTATCGATGAGAACACCTTTCGTGGTCGTCGAACCTCCGTCAATACCGAGATAGGCGTCAAAACGTTGTCCGGGACGCAATCGTGCCGCCTGGAATTCAGGAACGCTGTATTCTTTCCGGAAGCGCTCGAGTTCCTCTGCAGAAGAATGCAACGGCAGCCCTACGCGCGCACGCTGCTGCAGCGCCCTTCCGTGAGAAATATATTTCCGGAGTCCGTCAAGTCCAGAAAAACACTCTTTCACCTGATTTCTTATTGCATACGCGATAGCACCATAAGCGGCGAAATACTGAGCATCTTCAGGAACATAGATCAGATCTGCAGGATTGACATGTTCCGGCAGAGCAACATTTCTTTCCATCCAGATTTCAGGAATATTGCGCTTCCAGCACTCAACCAATCCCTTGATGAATGAATTTGGTCCGCCGAGCAACAGGACATGCGGTCGGAGCGTGTTTCCACGTGTGAGCACGGAGAGATTCTGCTGGACAATAGCCTCGAACAGCGATGCCATCAGCTCCACAGGAGGAACACCCTGCTTCTGCAAGCCGTTGATATCCGTCTCTGCAAACACACCGCATTTCCCAGCTACCGGATACAGACGCACACCGTCATAGCGTAATTCAGCAAGTTCACCGGAAGGAATTCGAAGTTTGGCATTTATTTTGTCGATAATAGCGCCTGTGCCGCCTGCGCATTTATCATTCATGGAAGTGAATTTTTTGTTGACGCCCGTAACGGAGTCACGATGGAATATCAGGATTTTCGCATCCTGTCCACCGAGTTCTATCGCGGAGCCTGCCTCCGGATGACGTTCCTCGACCGCAAGTGAAACGGCATTGACTTCCTGCACAAAGCGAGCATCGATATGTGTTGCCAGTGAGCGCCCGCCGGAACCAGTGACGAGGATGCTGAACTGTCCGGGGTCGGCATCGACGGCATCGAGAATGCGTTCGAGAAAGGAAAGCACGGTTTCTGCCTGACGTGTCTCATGCCGAACGTAATCCTTCCACAAAACCTCCCCTGTCTCCGCGCATTGAACAATGGCTTTGACTGTGGTACTACCGATGTCAAGCCCGATCAGATATCGGGGGTATGAGTGTTTCATCTACTTCCCATTCTGTGCTGTGATATGAGCCACATGCCGCACAAAGCGAGCGGCCGTTCCTGCCTCCTTCCCGCCCGGCAGGCGAAGGAAGGGATTCGTAAGTTCCGGATGCTCCTCAATACGTTGCCTTATGTCCATTTCTGTCAGGCGACAGGTCTGCAGTGCCGCATCGTACTCCTCCTGTGCTCTGATACGAGCGTCATTGAGCGTCATCTGCACACGGCTATGTGCGTTGACCTCGCCTTCTCCGGAGGTTTCCACTGGAAGAAAAATGATGTCCTGGTGATGTGCAACAACCGCTGTCTGCACTCCGTCCGATTGCGTACTCGGCAGACAGCCGAACGGTTTGATTGAGAGTACCATGTGCGCGAGTTTTTCGCGGGAATAGTAAATGTTCTTCGCGACTTCCAGATGCCCCTCGCCGCCTTCGATTCTGCTGTGGTAATACGGATGTGCGAGAAGCTGCAATTCCCTCTGCCTCGGGAGATCCTGCGGCAGCTTGTCAAGACGCGCCCGCAACAGTAGATACTCCCGCTCGTAGAGGCGTTCGGCCAGTGTCAGAAGCGTCTGTTTGCGTACATACTGTCCCAGACCATTCAGAAATGCCGGAATGCGGGCCATGCCTTTCGAAGCCTGATCTACGCTGAGCAGCCGTCTGTCACGCAACCACTGCTTTTCCTGATGCAGCAGATACAGTAACCAGGGGGCGACCGGCTCGATAAGGACTTCGGCTCCCTCTTCCTCAAGAAAGGAGAACATTCTGAAATTACCGTCCCCTTCCGTCGTCTGTGCCCAGAATTCTCCGGTGATTTTCACCACGGGTTTGACGCGCGTTCTGTCGACACGGACGTCGGCAAACATCATGCGGCATTCGTCGATAAGGCGGGGAAACGGACTGAAGAAAAGCCGCCGTATAAACTTGACGATATGTTCCGCTCCCCGTTGATGACTACGCAGAAAAGGGATACGTGCCACCTTCGTCGGCAGGTGATAGATTTCTTCACGTTCGATGGTCGAGGCGGCATGTTCGACAGCCCGCGTAAGGGCACGATCAGTCGCTCCGGATTCGATTTCGTAGGGGCGAATTTTATAGGCGACGTCATTAATCAGATCAGCAATGATGAACGCGTTGAGAATGCCCAATGTAAAATCCAGATTCATCTCCAGGCCTGCTTCTATGCCGCTTTGATCAAGTCCTCCGTGCTGCTGGAGAATCAGTACACGGAAGCCCTCAAATCCTGCATTCCGCAGGGCCATACGGTATTCCGATTCATACATTCCGAAACGGCAGGGCCCGCATGCACCCGCTGTAAAAAAAACGTACTCATCGACGATTTCCTGTCTGCTGAGTCCCTTTGCTTCAAGACTTCGAAGGTAGGCGATCAGGTTTCCAACGGTAAAATAGGTGGGATTACAGAGACCGTTGTTTCCGAATTCCTTTCCAAGCTCGAATGAACGGCTGTCCGGTGCCTGGAGATATTCCGCCTTGTAGCCGAGTCTGCGCAGATTCGCCTGGATCAACCGTTCATGCTTCCAGGTCAATCCCCCGAACAGCACAGTCGTATATTCGCGCTCGGCACGGGTGAAGGGTCGTTCCCGCGGACGTGTCCAGTGTCCATCGCGCGGAACGAGTCCCGACTCGCGTTCGAGACGCTGTCGTTCACTTTGCAGTGCCGTTTCTATGCTGATACTTCCATTCCGCAGAGCGGCCAGGATTTCAGGGCTGATACCGTTGTCATCCTGTCCACTCTGTGTATTCCTCATCGTGTCATGCATCCCGGCATATCCTTTCTTTCCGATTCCAGCAATGTTGCGACAATCCGATCAATGTTGCGACAATCCGATCAATGATCATTTCATGGCTATTTGAATAGACTCCTACACATAAAATACGCATTTCCCACTTTTATAAAAGTCAATTATAACGAAGCAGTCTGTGTCATGGATTGGTGAATCTTTATCGCGTGCAGATTTCCGCGACATCGAGAAGTCGATTCTGTCACGGAGTGCATCCCTTACGTGGTCGAATATCCCCCGCGCCGGGTGTCGCGGCACTTGCGAATAACTCCTGCTTGTGCTAGTATGCAGGCAGACAAACAGATTGGAGTCATCATGCTTCGTTTTTCCTGTCTGGTGTTACTTGCCATTCTGCTGCTGATACAGATACCGGTTTCAGCGCAGGAACGTGTCATGCGTATCACCATAGACGGGTCGATCAATCCCGCCTCGGCCAAGTATGTACGTGACGCGATGAAGGCGGCTGATCAGGAAGGCGCCTCAGCCCTGCTGCTGGAATTGAACACACCCGGTGGACTGCTCACATCCACACGTGAGATCGTCTCTGATTTTCTGACCGCCCCTCTGCCCATTATCGTGTATGTCGCTCCAAGCGGTGCGCAGGCAGCTTCTGCGGGAGCATTTATCACCATGGCAGCCCATATTGCCGCTATGGCACCGGGTACAAATATCGGTGCAGCGCATCCGGTCACGATGGGTGACGGAGAGCAGAACGTCGCGGATTCCGCCAATGTGCCTCTGGCAAAAGCAACCAATGATGCAGCAGCCTTTGCCCGCGCCATTGCCGAGGAGCGCGGTCGCAATATTGACTGGGCCGAGGAAGCGGTACGCGGCAGCGCATCGTTGACCGAACAGGAAGCGTTACGTGAAAATGTGATTGATGTTGTCGCGAAAGATGTTGCCGCATTGCTGCGGGAAATCGATGGACGCGAAGTTGAGACGAGCAGAGGGACACGCGTCCTGCATACCGTGGATGCCGAAGTGTATGATCGCGAGATGAGCTTTCAGGAGGAGCTCCTCAATATCCTCAGTGATCCGAACATCGCCTACATACTCATGATGTTCGGGATGTACGGGCTGTTCTTTGAACTCTACAACCCCGGATCCATCTTTCCGGGCGTGGTCGGTGGCATCTGCCTGATTCTCGCATTTTATTCCATGAATACATTACCGATCAACTTTGCCGGATTGGCGTTGATCTTGTTTGGCATCATATTATTCATACTCGAAATAAACGTCGTCAGTCACGGCGTCCTCTCCATCGGAGGCGTCATTTCTCTTTTCCTGGGTTCGATTATGCTCATAGAATCTCCTCCCGGCGCGGATTTCCTCAAGATATCCCTTTCTGTGATTATCACTGTCACTGCCTGCACTGCAGCGTTTTTCCTGTTCGTCGTGGGCAAGGGAATCGCGATCATGCGACGGAAGCCCACGACCGGTGTCGAGGGGATGCGTGGGGAAGCGGGAAAAACGCTTGATGCTCTTGATCCTGAAGGCAGTGTCGCTATGCATGGTGAGATCTGGCGTGCCCGCTCCGCCGATGGGGCAACTATTCCTGCTCAAACGAAGGTGCGTGTCACGGATGTCGAACAACTGACACTGATCGTGGAGGGCGAAAGAAAAAACGTCACATAGTATTTGACCGATTTACAGTAAAGGAGGATTCATGGAACCTGCCGGTGGTATTTTTACAATCATTATTGTCTTTGTGATTTTCATTCTTGCTTCTGCGATTCGCATTCTTCGCGAATATGAACGCGGAGTGATTTTCCGACTTGGAAGACTGGTGGATTCAAAGGGGCCCGGACTCATCTTCCTCATCCCTCTCGTTGATCGCATGGTCAAAGTAAGCCTGCGCACCATCGTCCTTGATGTTCCCGCTCAGGATGTCATTACACGCGACAACGTTTCGGTGAAAGTCAGCGCCGTCGTGTATTTCCGTGTATTGATCGCCTCAAAGGCGATTGTGGAAGTCGAGAATTTTCTCTTTGCAACAAGCCAGCTCTCGCAGACGACATTGCGGAGTATTCTCGGACAATCGGAGTTGGATGAACTTCTCGCCGAGCGTGACAAAATCAACAAGCAATTACAGGAAATCATTGACATGCAGACGGAGCCCTGGGGCATAAAGGTGAGTCTTGTCGAAGTGAAGCATATCGATTTACCACAGGAAATGCAGCGTGCTATGGCCAAGCAAGCCGAAGCCGAGCGCGAACGCCGTGCAAAAGTCATCGCTGCCGAAGGCGAATTTCAGGCTTCGACCAAACTGGCGCAAGCTGCAAAAATTCTTTCCGTTGATCCGGCTGCCCTGCAACTGCGTTACCTTCAGACTCTGACCATCGTGGCCGCAGAGAACAACTCGACGACGCTCTTCCCCATACCTATCGATTTGATGAAACCCTTTCTCGAAAAAAAATAATCCGCTGAGATGACCGTCCTGATCATTTTCAGAAACGGATATTTCGTCCTGTTCCTCGTGCTGTTGCTGCTCCCAGCGTTTTGTGCCCCCAGGGAGCAGCAGCAGTACAAGCAGGATGAACGTGCATGCTACATCGGCACCTACGGCGTGTTTGAGGTCATCGACGGCGACACCTTCCGCATACCCGGACTCGATCGCCGTGTACGACTTCTCTGTATCGACACCGAAGAAGTCCCACGTGGCGCGAACGCAGCAGAGGAAGTCGCCAGACTTCGGGAACAATGGCCTGCACCGTATTGGGAACGGCTGGGGAAAGGCCGTTTTCCTGTCAGACCACCGACACCTTTCGGCTATGAAACCTCGCAGTGGGCAAAGGACTGGTTTTCCGATGTGGACAGTATCCGGCTCGAGCGTGAGAGTCCGGAGCATGTGTACGGATATTTCGGCCGCCTTCTTGCCTACCTGTTCGCAAGAAAATCCGGACAGTGGATGCATTACAACATCGAATGCGTGCGTCTTGGTTATTCACCATATTCAATGAAATATGGTTTCAGTGAACGCTTCCACAGTGAATTCGAGCAGGCACAGAACGAGGCCCGTCGTGCCGGTCGCGGGATCTGGAATTCCGACAAACAGCACCTTCCACAATACGATCAGCGACTCGCGTGGTGGATGCAGCGGGGTGATGCGATCCGTACCTTGTTCAAACTCCGTGCGCGCGAACAGGAAGTGTATTTTATAGGACGGGATGGTGAATACGAGCGAATGTCACTCGCGGCAGGAAAAACGGTGCTGGCATTTGGCTCGGTTGGTCGCCTTTCCCGGAAAGGTGAAATCAGAACGATCATTCTACCGCACAAAAAGAGCATACATGTTCGTGTGATTCTTCCCCGGGATACAGACTCCGGTTATATCCGTATGTTCGAACAGCAATACCTGTTTTTCCGCGGCCGCGTCGTTCTGGACGGTGACGAACTGCAGATCCATCCATCTTCCATAAGGGATATCAGCGCTTCTCCCTGAAACGCGGTTCCGTCTTGCCGGTTGGTGATACGCGGGGATAATCGTTGTCCGCATTTCTGCCGCGGCGCACGGTGGTGCGCAATGCACCGAGAGAGAACAGATTTTTCAATGAGAGGCGCTCGGCATTCATTTCCGCGACTTCTGCTGCGAAGAGCACGGTGAGACTCGAGTAGTACACCCAGAGTGCAGATGCGGCGATGATGGCATACGGTCCGTAAATAATCCCGATTCTCCAGAGGTTGTTCAGGTAATACCCGAACACAATTTTTGCTATGCCCCAGAGAATGGCCGCAATGCCGCTGCTCATAATGATGACACGTTTTGAGAGACGTTTATCCGGTACGAGATAGAAGACGAGCAGGAAGAGTACGAATCCGAGGACGAACGGAGATATCATATTAAGTGCGTCGTTGAAAATCCAGAAATCGAGTTCCATTCCGAACACCTGTTGTCCGATCCCCTTGATGAACGAGATGCTGTAAAGAACGACTGTGACGGAGATCAACACGATCCCCACGATACTGAGCATTGCGATATCTTTGAGTTTCGATAGCAAAAAGTTTTTCGTGTCATGGATACCGAACACATTATTGAGCGCAGAGCGCAGAGCAGCAAAAAGGGTACTGGATGTCCACAGCAATCCGACACCTCCCAGAACACCGGCGAGCGCGGAACCGCTGACGACTTCCTCAATCAATTCTATGACAATGCCCCTGATTTGATCCTTCTGATACGGGAACAACTCCAGTTGCTGTATCCATGTATCCACCGTCGCCAGTGCATCCGCACTGTCGAGATAGAATCCCAATACATAGAAAACAATCAGCAACAGGGGAATAAAACAGAGCAGCGCGTTGAAACTCAGACCGGCAGCGGAGAGGAAAATATGATTTGCTTCCATCCGTTCGTCGATACGCAACAGGTACATCCAGATTTCACGCACCCAGCGCAATTTCACGAAGCTCTCGATGAGTCTGAGCGCCTGTTTCCTCCTCGATATACCATCCCGCTTCGTCATACCTTCTCAAGCAGTTCTTCAAGTGCATTACTGTGTGCGTCCGCAAGCCGCTCAATCTCAATGTCGACATCACCGTTGATACGCAAGTGACTGCCTCCGGTGACACCGATGTCAATGGCGGCGACACCCGCCTCAGTTGCATGTGCGAGAATTGTCGCGGCATTGTCGGGGGAACAACTGATCAACACGCGTGATTGCGATTCACCGAAATACAACGCGTCCCGGCGGAAATCGCCAACCGGAAGCTCTACTGTCGCCCCGATGTGTTCCTGCCCCAGAAAACAGCATTCCGCAAGCGACACTGCGAAACCGCCATCGGAGACATCATGTGCAGAGTGAACCTGACCATTGCGGATGAGCGTAAGCAGCAAGCGGTGCAGTGCATGTTCCTCCTCCAGATCGATCGTCGGTGCGTCACCGCCGAGGATTCCATGCCATGATGACAGGTATTCGCTTCCATTAATCTCGTTTCTGGATTGTCCGAGGAGAATAATGCGATCACCTTCCGACCGGAAACCCGC
>JAGTUW010000295.1 GCA_018224345.1 Bacteroidota bacterium | reverse complement strand
CCCGTCCCCGAAGTCTTCCGGGCCGTTATGGCACTTCCGGCATTGCCTGAAAATGCTTTCTGCATGGTACACTATTTCCTCGTACTCGGTGAGCATTTCGAGATACAACAGACTGCTACGGGACGTGTACTTCTCCTTTTTCGAGCGCTTGAGCTGCTGCTTGTCCGATTTTCTTATCAATGTCCGTACACGTTCCATGTCAAGAGAAATACTTTCGGCAGAGGAGAAGTCGGCTTTGAGAAGATGGTCGGAGATCGTCATCAGCAGGCCACGCACCTCTCGAACGATCAATTCGAGTTCTTCCCGCTGGACTTCCGAAAGCTGTCTGTGATTATTGTCGACATGGATATAACACTGTGTGCTCATATTCCGGAGACTTCTGAGCAGGAGTTGAAGGGAACTGTTCACCTCAGCGTAGTTCTTGTTGTCAATGGACTCGTCGCCTACCTCGAGCTGTGAAGCTCGCAATATGGTCGCGGCCATGGTCTTTCCCTCTTTGTGCATGTGCTTGGCCCCGGCGGTGGATTCTTTCAGCAGAGTCCGGTTTTCCGTGCTCAACCCTTCATGCGTCTGATTGACGACCTGCACTGTGTTCATCAGAATGGTCCCCAATTCCGTTTCCACATCTGCGATAGCATCGTCGACGTTAGCCGTCACGTTGTTGTAACGTCGCTCCTGGTCAGCAAAACCTTTTTCGCGCCGTTTATGCACAGATATCGTACGGTAGAGAAGGAAGGCGGCGAGACCGGCAATCGCGATCAGACCGAAGATTTCGGTATAAAAAATAATCGTCGCGATTATAGCCGCCACGGTTGCCGCCACGAGAGCTGTGAAAAACCAGCCGCCGATAACGGTGAGCACTCCGGAGATACGGTAGACGGCGGAGTCGCGTCCCCACGCTCTGTCCGGAAGCGCCGTCGCCATGGCCACCATGAAAGTGACATAGGTCGTGGACAACGGCAGTTTGAGCGACGTACCGAAGGACACCAGCAATGCGGCGACGATGAGATTGACGGCTGCACGCAGCAGATCGAAGGCGGGCAGTTCCCCATCGTCTGCGGGGACCGGTTTATACTTGGATGTATCGAAACGCTGCGCCACCTTCTTCCTGATGCGTTCCGGGGTGATCAGGGAAATGAAATTGAAGATGGCGAGAACGAAACGCACGATGGCACGGGCGGGAGCGATGGATTCAAAGCGTTCGAAACCCTCACTCTGCCTGCCCAGGTTGACCGAGGTTGCGGTGACAGTCCGCGCCTTCTTGTTGACCAGCAGCGTGGCTGCCATGATGGTCCCGGCGATAAGCAATATCCAGGTATTTGCCCGCACGGGTTCAGCAAGCGCCTCCATAGTCATTGACAAGGGGTCCGGTGCGTCCAGTGCAAAGCGGAAAGACGCCAGACCCGCCAGTGGCGCTCCGATAAAGTTGACAAGATCGTTGGCGGCAAACGCCATCGCCAGAGCGAAGGTCCCGGCAAGCACAATGGGTTTGAACACATTCAACTTTATCGTCCATTGCAGTATCAGCAGCAGCAACGACCAGAGGAGAAAGGAAATACCCGCAATCATCAAGGTGTTTGCTTTCAGCCATTCCGCATCCGCATCGGTGAGAAAGGATGCACCCTTGGCGCCCTTGACGAGGATGAAGTACGTAATCGCTGCAAGAGCAAAGCCGCCCCACACAGCGCCATAGCGTCTGAGTCGCTTACCGAAATCGAAGGTGAACAGCATGCGCGAGAAGTACTGTACCGTCGCCCCTGCGATAAACGCCACGATGATGGAGGCCACAATACCGAAAAGAATTCTCAGTACGCTGCCGGTATTGATGTAGGCAAGTGCTTCCGCCAGTCCTCCACCCTCATGCATCACCTTTATGAAGGAAATGGCGAACGCAGCACCGAGCAACTCGAACACCAGCGATACTGTGGTCGATGTGGGCAATCCGAAGGTGTTGTAAAAATCCAGGAGAATCACATCTGTCAGCATGGTCGCGACAAAAATGAACATCACTTCCGGAAAGGTGAGCATGTGGGGATTGAATATTCCCGATCGCGCCACCTCCATCAGGCCGCTGGAAAAGGTAACACCGGCGACGATACCGAGGGTCGCGATGATCATGATGACCATCCGCGATGCCACCTTGGCGCCGATGGCCGAGTTGAGAAAATTCACTGCATCATTTGCGACGCCGACCATCAGATCAATGACAGCGGCGGCGAGAAGGATGACGAGAATGATGACGAAAAATTCCATGAGTTCAGCGAATTATGGTTGTGAAATATGTTTGTTGCTGCCGGTGGACATGCCGCCTGGCATGTCGTTATTCTGGTGCCGGATAATGTTGCCCTCCGCGATGAACACCACACTCTCTGCGAGGTTGGTCGCATAATCTCCTATACGTTCGAGATATCTGGAGATACTGAGGAAATTGATGAGTTTGTCGGTCTGGGATGGATCGGCGACAATGCGTTCACGGACGACATCATACATGCGGCGGTTCAGCGCATCGACCTCATTGTCCCTGTTGAACACCGCCCGTGCCCGCCCGATGTCGCCATCGACGAGTGCATCGAGGCTGGTGGTCAGCATGTCGAGTACGGCGTCCGCCAGGGAAAGCAATTCCTGCGGGAATAACACCATGTCGTGCTGTCCGATGTGCAGGACCCGGCGGGCGACATTGCTCGCCAGATCACCTATCCGTTCCAAATCATTGTTGATTTTCAATACCGCGACGATAAAGCGGGTTTCGTCTTTCGACAGAGTACAGCCCGTAAGAAGTGCGATGCAATCCTTCTCGATGGCTATCTCCAGACGGTTGATTTCCTCATCCGCCTTGATGATATCGACAGCGGCGACACGGTCCCGTGTGCGGAAGGCAATCACGGAACGACGCGTGATTTCCTCGACGAGAGCGCTCAGGTGCAGCAGTTTCAATTTCAACTGCCCGGTATTCCGAACCTCCTCCTGCATCAACACAGCCTCCCGGTCAGACACGCATGCCCGTAGGGAGAAGAACAACGTTGCACCATGATATTCATTTCTTGTCCTCTTTCACTGCAACCGTCGAAGCAGCAGGAAGGATAATAACGAAGGTACTTCCCTCACCCGGAGTGCTCCGTACGTCGATGCGTCCGTTATGTGCCTGCACGATATGCTTGACAATGGAGAGGCCGAGACCAGTTCCCCCGAGCGTCCGGCTGCGCGCCTTGTCCACACGATAAAACCGTTCGAACAGTCGCGGCAGATGTTCTGCTTCGATACCATAGCCCTGATCCCTGACGGTGAGCAGAATCTCCTTCGCGTCGTTCCGCTCTACGGCAACCGTAATCGTCTTCCCTTCATCACTGTATTTGATCGCATTGCCGACAAGATTGATCAACACCTGCTCGAGCAGTTGCTGATTCATCATGGCGGACAGCTCCGTGTCCGCATGGGTCTCGATGCGCATGTTCTTGGCATCCGCATCCATCTGGCAACTTTGTACGGCGGACAAGACGACATCACGCAGAGGGGCTTCCGAAAGGACAACGTGCTGGTCGCGTTCACTGCCCTGCTCGACACGCGAGAGACTGAGAAGGTCCTCGATAATTGCGTTGAGACGATCTGCCTGTCGCGCCACGATACCGAGAAAGCGTTCGGCATCCTCCCTGTCGTGCATTGCGCCGTCAAGCAGCGTTTCGACAAAGCCCTTGATACTGGTGATCGGAGTTTTCAATTCATGGGAGACATTCGCGACAAACTCTCTGCGGACTTTCTCGAGATTCCGCAATTCCGTATAGTCATTCATCACGACGACCACGCCGATCGGAGCATCCTGCACATCGCGGAGAATGCTGCCGTGCACCTGGAGGAAGCGCTCGATTTCATCGACGATGCTGATATATCCCTCTGTGGCATGTCCGGCTGCGAGAGTTTCCTCGACAAAACGCTGCAGGCCCGCATTGCGTACCACTTCCTGAATCGCCTTTCCGCGGGATTTTTCTATGTCGATACGGAGCAGACGGGCAGCGGAGTGATTGACATTGATCAGCCGTTCCTGCATATCAAAGGCGATGACACCTTCCACCATGCTGGAAAGAACGGCATCCTGTACGCCGTGCTGCTGTGTGATCTGCAGCAGCCGCTCCCGCAATTGTCCGGCCATGGTGTTCATGGCAACGGCAAGGTCACGCAATTCCTCGGATTTCGGAACCGGCAGGCGAAAATCGAGATCGCCGTCGGAAAAACGGCGTGCACCCTGCTTGAGTACTTCTATTGGACGGGTTATGCGACGAGAAATACTGAGGCTCAGGAGGCCGGCGAACAACGCAATGATCAGTCCGCCGACGATGATCTGCCATTGCAATCCGGTGACACTCTGTTCGACGGTATGCAGTGGCACTGCGGTACGCAGTACGCCATAATCTCCGGCCCCGTCCGACAATTTCACCGCGGCATACATGGTATTCATGTTCAGTGTGTTGCTGTAACGGGTGTACATGCTTCGTTGACCCGTACGCGCCTGCTGCACTTCCGGACGCAGCAGGTGGTTGTCCATCAGTGCCGGATCATGCCAGGAATCCGCCAGCACCGTTCCATCCTCCGCGATCACGGTAATGCGTGTCTTCGCCCGCTCTCCCGCTGCTTTCACATAGGTCTGCAACGGCCTGACATCATCGCTGCGCAGGCGCTGCATGATATCGTCGCGCATGAGCGCTGCCCGCATGACGAGATCCTCCGATACCTGATCCAGCAGTATGCTTTTGAATGAATAGGAAGTCAAGAGCGTAAATGCGAGAAGGGCCAGCAGGATCACGAGAAAATTTGAAATGTAAAGCTGCCAGAACAGCTTCTTTTTTCTCATGCCTCACTCCATGAAACGGTACCCGACACCGCGCACTGTCTCGATGTACCGGCCGGCATCACCGAGTTTCTTGCGCAGGCCGACGATCTGAACATCGACGGAACGATCCGTCACGGGGTAGTCGTCGCCGCGAACGGCTTCGACGATCTGTGATCGCGTGAACACCCAGCCGGGGCGGTCGGCCAGAAAATGCAGCACGCGGAACTCCGTCAATGTAAGACTGATTGCCTCCCCGTTCAAGAGCACCTCGTGGCGGCCGGGATTGATGACCAGATCGTGAATCCGCACCAGTTTGCCGTCATCCTGTTTTATTCCATCCACATCCCGGCGCAGAACCGCCTTGACACGGGCGAGAAGGACACGCCGGCTGAAGGGTTTGGTGATGTAGTCGTCCGCCCCCAGCTCCAGGCCAGTTACAATATCTGCTTCCTCGCTCCTTGCTGTCAGCATGATGATGGGAATGTCACGTGTAAGGGAATCCCCCTTGATGGATTTGCAGACTTCGAGACCATCCACCCCGGGCAGCATCAGATCGAGCAACACCAGACCCGGGGGCGACTGGCGGACCCGTGTCAGGGCATCTTCCCCCGTCATGGCGGTATCGACGCCATACCCCTCTTTCCGGAGGTTATAGGAAATCAGTTCGAGAATCTCGGCTTCGTCTTCCACCACAAGAATTGTTGCTTTCACTGTCTCTTCCGGTTGTGTTTCCTGCTCCTCACAGCACTGCAATATGTTCATTCAAATATTAGGATTCGGTTAGCGCAAGGCAAGGATTCTGTTTGCTCTCTCCATTCTCCACTGTTTTTTGACCTTCACAGCCCGTTTTCGATGGAATTGTACAGAAATCATATTCCGTATGGCTTCGGTGATGGCATCTCCGTATCACAGGACGTGCTTGCATTGCCGGAGGACATTACAGTTCCGCGGAGCGTGCTTCCATTGCCGAAGGACATTACTGTATCACCGGAGGACATTACTGTAGCGCGGGACACATTCTTGCACAGGATAAAAACGCGTGGAAATACATGAGGAAAATGAGTGGAAACCGGGTGAAATCGCCCGGAGGCATAGGAAAAAAGACAATGCGGTATTATCTTACCTACGGACGGCCCGGAATCGCGTATTCCGGGCAGCTTGAAAGAACACAGTAATGAAGGAATGCATATGAAACGGATGCTTCTGCTCGGCGACGAGGCCATTGCGCAAGGCGCGCTCGACGCCGGACTTTCCGGGGTGTACGCCTACCCCGGCACCCCGTCAACGGAAATTACCGAGTACATTCAACGATCAAAAGACGCCAGGGAGAGAAAGGTTCATTCGGAATGGTCAGCCAATGAGAAAACCGCGATGGAGGCTGCGCTGGGCATGTCCTATGCGGGCAAACGCGCAATGACTGCGATGAAGCATGTGGGGCTCAACGTCGCAGCCGACGGTTTCGTCAATGCAGGCATCACCGGCGCCAATGGCGGACTGCTTGTGGTCGTTGCCGATGACCCGTCGATGCATTCTTCACAGAATGAACAGGATTCGCGTTTCTACGGAAAATTCGCACTGGTGCCCGTTCTCGAACCCGCCAATCAGCAGGAATGCTACACGGCGACACAATACGGTTTCGACCTCTCCGAGAAATACGGCACACCCGTCATGATTCGCATCACCACCCGCCTGGCACATTCCCGTGCAGGAGTCGAGTTGACGGAAGTGCGTCCGGAAAACGACCTCCGTCTGCCGGCAGACAAACGACAGTTCGTCCTTCTGCCCTCCATCGCACGCCGCAATTACCAGTCGCTGCTCGGTAAGCAGGCCGCTTTTGAAGAGGAAGCCGAGACTTCGGCATTCAACCGGTTTATCGATGCGGACGACAAATCCCTGGGAATCATCGCCTGCGGTATCGCTTACAATTACCTGATGGAGAATTACCCGGACGGCTGTCCTCATCCGATACTCAAAATCGGCCAGTACCCCGCTCCGCGCAAGATGATCCAGCGTCTGCTCGATGCCTGCGAACGTGTGCTCATTCTCGAGGAAGGCGCCCCGATGCTCGAGGAGCAGATCCGCGGCCTGATGGATGTCTCATTCAACATCGCCGGTCGCCTTGACGGGACCGTCCCGCGGGCGGGCGAGCTGAATCCGAGCATCGTCGCGACCTCGATCGGCAAGGAAATCACTGCCGGAGAGGCGAAAGCGGAAATCGTGCGTCCCAGACCGCCGGAGTTGTGCAAGGGCTGTCCGCATATCGACAGCTACAATGCACTCAATGAAGCATTGCGCGAACTCGATCCGGGCCGCGTCTTCAGCGACATCGGCTGTTACACACTCGGCGCACTCGAACCCTTCAACGCCATCAACTCCTGTGTGGACATGGGCGCCTCCATCACCATGGCCAAAGGCGCGGCCGATGCGGGACTCTTCCCCTCCGTCGCCGTCATCGGTGATTCGACCTTCACCCACTCGGGAATGACCGGCCTTCTCGATGCCATCATCGAGGATGCTCCCATCACCGTCATGATCGTCGACAATGAAACCACGGGTATGACCGGCGGACAGGCTTCCTCGGCGCGCGGACGACTCGAGGATATCTGCAAGGGACTCGGCGTCCCGGAAAATCATATCAAGGTCGTCGAACCACTGCGCAAGAATCACGAGGAAAACGTGGCCATGATCAAGGAAGAACTCTTCCATCGCGGTATTTCCGTCATCATCGAGCGCCGGGAGTGCGTCGTCACTGCAGTCGCCGCCAGCAAGCTCAAGAAGAAGGAGGTCGAAGCATGAAACGCGATATCATTCTCGCCGGTGTCGGAGGACAGGGCATTCTCACTATCGCCACCATCATCGGCTTCGCCGCTGTCGAGCGCGGACTGCATCTGAAGCAATCCGAAGTTCATGGCATGTCGCAGCGTGGGGGCGACGTGCAATCGCATCTTCGCATCAGTGACAGAGAAATCCATTCCGACCTCATTCCCGAAGGTCGCGCCGATCTGATTATCTCCATTGAACCCATGGAAGCCCTGCGCTATACGTCCTTCCTTTCCCCGGAAGGCTGGCTGATCACCAACAGAAAACCCTTCGTCAACATCCCGGATTATCCGGATTTCGAGGAAGTCTGGACAAAGATAGAAAAACTCCCACGCAGCATACTCATCGACGGCGAAAAGCTCGCCCGCGAAGTGGCAACCACCCGCTCGATGAATATCGTCATCCTGGGCGCATCCTCGTCTTTCCTGCCTTTCGAGCTCAGCGAATTCGAACACGCGATTTCAACCATTTTCAGCAGAAAGGGTGAAACCATCGTCGAACAGAACATCGCCGCACTGCATGCGGGACGCAATTTTGCCGAGGAACGCAACCTCGCCATGTCATAAGCACAGATTCAATCGCCATATGACAGAGGCGCACGAAGGTGACATTCCTTCGTGCGCCTCTTCTCTTTCCTGCAGGGGCACAGACCGCCTGCTGCCTCTGCCCTCCCTTCTTCCGCACCCTCACCGGCAGAAACTTCAACGAGGATTCCCCGTTATCGCAATCGCAGCACCACCGAGTGCACGCCTCGTGTATATCTCGCGTCCGTGACAACCGCCACTTCCCGCCCATCGCGTCATGGACGACGAGGCGTACATG
>JAGTUW010000294.1 GCA_018224345.1 Bacteroidota bacterium | reverse complement strand
TTTAGTTTGAGTTTCTAAAGAATGTTTTAAGAGCGTTACAGTTTCATTTGATATTTACCGGTGATAATTATGAAAAATATTGCAGGATTGATTCTTGTTTGTGTGATACTGCTTTCAGGAAACAGCAGCGTCACCGCTCAGGATACTGAATATGTTTATATATCACTTACGACCGAGCGGACGACATTGAAGGAAATACTCGATGCCGGTCGATCGGGTGAGGATAAATCGCGATACAGTATTTTCGGTGATTGGCATAGCGTTTTCGTGAAGATAACGAAGAATGAGCGCAGGATGACAGAAAAAACCCGATCTGCGCTCTCGCTATGGATCAGTATGGATGAGGATCGACGGAACCTCGACTATTCGCGATATGAAGTTGAGGTGCGTTCCGGCGATATTACGATGTGGATGGCGATAAATCGCGTTGTCAGAAACACCCTCTTCAATGAAACAGAAGCAGCTGAGGGCGTGTACCTGCATCTGAGAATTGTCGGCTATGAAGAGGACCAAGTGATCATGTATATTGATTCATATTCGACAATGGATAGCATGGGCAAGGAGCGGGTATTGCAGGATGCATTGGAGACTGCGATCAGCTTCAATGATCCAACGGAGAGTCTGGCGATCATCGAAGAGATCAGGAACGGGTCGCAACGCATGAAATGGGAGCTGGAGGAAACAGACCTGTATGTGATCAATTATGTCGCCGGAGTTTCATACTGGAAGTTGGGCGAACACGAGCGTGCGGAGGAGCACCTCGGCATAGCGGAGCGATATATGCACTCTCACCCGGAGCACGAACTGTCATTGAGAATGAAGGAAGGATTGATAAAAATCGGCAAGGACACGGAATAGCCGGATTCGAAGGGTCAGGCCGGATACCGTGCGCATCGAGCGTGTGGGACCGGCGGACATGCCCGCCCCGGCGGCAACTACCGCATGTCCTTCACAAATTTCAGCACCGGAAGCGCTCATTCCTTCGGTGGCACATGCGAGGAACTCGTCCCCGGGAAGTTGCTGCGCTACCGGGACGTCTTCGAAGACCCGAACCTTCCCGGAGAGATGCGCATGACTATCGAGCTCAGGGAAGTCAGCAGCGGTACCGATCTGCGTATCACGCAGGGAGGCGTGCCGGACATCATCCCGGCAATAACCTGCTGGATTGCTTGAGTCAACGCCGTTGGCTGCGCGTGATTTGCCGGGGCAAACGGAATCCCGTATTTTCTCTTGACTTGATTCGCTATACTTCTGACAGCTATGTTGAATAATGATCAGTAGCAGATTTTGTAATGGTAGCTGTATTGTGAACACCCGCATCCTTTTTCCTGCCTTGCTTCTCACCGCCACCGCGTTCCTGCTTCAGGGCTGCGCGGTCTGGGAATTCGTCGATGCCCGCTGGCAGGATACGACGGGGTATTTCAATACTTATTACAATGCCTCGAAACTCTATCGTGAAGCGGAAGCGGAGATTACCGAAAATCAGACCGCCAAGCTGATCGACCCGCAGCAGGCCTCGGCCCGCATGGGGGTAGATCTCGAGGATTTCGGGTCCGGCGGTGATGACGGGCCGGCGAGAAAAGAACAGGAGAGAATCAGGAGGGAAATCGAGATGGTGGAATCCGGGACACCCTCCACCGCCATCGTCAAGCTCGACAAGGTGATCGAAAAGTGTTCCCGTCTGTTGGTAACCTATCCCGGGAGCATGTGGGTGGACAACGCCCTGCTGCTCATCGGCAAGAGTTATTATCACAAGCACGAAGGATTGCGCGCCGAGCGCAAATTCCATGAATTGCTTGACGGGTATCCCGAAAGCAGTCTGGTGCCGGAAGCGATACTCTGGCTCGGAAAAACGTATGTTCGTCTTGAAAAGTACGATACAGCCGAAGATGTTCTCGAGCGGGCGGTGCAGGAAGGTATCGAGTCGGGTGATCCCGGTCTGGTTGCCGACGCCTATTACGAGATGGGGAAAATGTATCTTCTGATGAATGATCGCCAGGAGGCGGTCAAACGCTACGACCTGGCGACGGATTATGCCCGGGACCGCGATCAACGTATAAAGATCTATCTGGCGCTCGCGCGGGAGTATGAGCGGCTGGAAGACAATGACAAGGCTGCCGCTGCGTATGGTGAAATTTTCAAACTTGATCCTGCCACGGATTTGGCATTCATCGCCGAATTGAATTACGCCAAGCTGAAACGGCAGGCGGGGGATCTCGACGAGGCCAGCAATACGATGATCAATATGCTCGAGAATCCGATGTATCTCGACTACGACGGAAAGATACAGCTCGAGATCGCCCATCTCTACTATGCCTATCACAAGAAATATCTCGCCGAGGGTGATACGCTCGCGCGTGATGCCTTTCAGGCCGCAATGGAACAGTACACGTTCGTCGATACGACGTTCAAGGGCAAGGAAGAAGCATCGGATGCAGGTTTTGCAAAAGGCCGGATTTTCGAAAAGGATATTCTCGACTATGACAAAGCATTCGAGAATTACAACAAAGCGAAGACCTCCGCACCCGGCACACCTTCCGCGAGCCGGGCCGAAGGCAAGGTCAAGATTTTCGGTGAATACCGGAAGTTGCGCAATCAGATCAGTATGAAGGACACGACCCTGTTCTACGTTCTGAATCCTGATTCCCTGCGTGTGCGGGATTCCCTTCGTGCCATCGCCGATTCTCTCGAACAGGAGCAACGCCTGGCACGGGGTGAGGGTGAAAAGGAACTCAGCGAGCAGGAACGCATGGCGGAACGTTTCCGGCGGCGCAGGCCGCATGGTCGAAATACCGGCCGCATCAATCCCTGGTTGCGCGAATTGGAGCAGCAACAGACCGCCGAAGCTTCGGGACTGCAGGCAACCGCGCAGGCCGTGCAGGCGGCGGGCCCGGAATACAGGCGTATCAATCTCGAAACGACGGATCCGGATTCCCTGCGCAGTGTCCTGGCTTCTCTCTACATGGAAATGGGCTGGCAGATGTATGACCGCATCGGTCACATCGATTCCGCGCGTCACTATTATCAGCGCGCGCTTGACAGCAGATTGTCCGATACGTTGCGACCGCAGGCCATGTACACCATGGCCGCCATCGAACGCAGACTGGGCAACGAGGAGGCGGCGGACAGATACGATGATCAATTGATTCGGGAGTACCCGACGAGCCGCTATGCTCACAGTCTTATGGTCCTGCGTGGGCTTCCCCTGCCGAAGGGTGAAGCCGCCATGGCACAGGAGGCCTATAACGATGCGGCGGTGATGATGGAACGGGGGAATATCGAAGGTGGTGTCGCAATGATGCGCTCCCTCATCGATGAATATCCCGGCTCGGAGGCAGCGGCCAAAGCGACACTCGCCATCGCCATGGCATTCGAAGAACGGCGCGGCGACGAAGCACTCGAAATCTACAGGGAAATGGTCGAGGAGTATCCCGAATCACCTTATTCTCAGCGGGGAAAGGACATTCTCGCCGCAATCGAGAACTATGAGCAGCGTTCAGCACAGCGCGAGCAGGAGGAGAAAGCACGTACCGAAGCCGAACGCAAAGCCCAGGAGGAGCGCAAGAGAAGAGAACTGCGCGATCGCCATCCGCTGCTTGACGAAGAACTGAAACAAAAGCGTGACGAGGTGCGGGAGAAGGAAGAGGAAGAGAAACAGGATCCTTCGCTGGATGAGGATTTCCCCCTGCGTATGCCGGGTGACGACCCTCCACCGGAAGAAAAGGAAGAAGACGAGCCTGCCACGGAAATGGAAGTCGAGTCCAACACTCCACTGTCCCCCGACAACACACCTCCACCGATCGACGTGACACCTCCACCGGGCGATGCTCCACCGATCGACGTGACACCTCCACCGGGCGATGCTCCACCGATCGACGTGACACCTCCACCGGGTAATACATCTCCCCCTGGTGATACGCCCCCGCCGGGCCGTAGAACCCCACCACGAACACCACCGGGTGACCTGCCGCCCGGGCAGGACAGCCCTCCACCGATTGAGAAGAAATAGTATGTCCGTTATCAATACCGATTTCGAGATAACCGCGAACGAGTTGATCGCCGAGGAGACGTATGTGCTGCGTTTTCGCTCTCCCGAACTGGCACAGCAGCTTCTTCCCGGACAATTCCTCAATATTCTCACGAGCACACACATCGACCCGCTGCTGCGCCGGCCCTACAGTATTTCCGACATCGATGGCGATGAATGTGAAATCATGTTTTCATTACTCGGCAAAGGGACGCACGCCCTCGCGCGCAAGCGGCCGGGTGATACGATCGGCGTGCTCGGACCGCTTGGAAACACCTTCGGCTATGAAGCCTCCTTCGGTACTGCCATTATTGTCGCCGGTGGTATCGGGGTGGCGCCATTTCCGTATTTGAGTCGTGTGTTCCGCGAACACGAAATCCCGCATATCACATTTCTCGGTACGCGTAGCGCCGCACGTGCGGTGACCAGGGGTCTCTCGAATGTCCATCTCGCCACCGACGACGGCAGTGCCGGATTTCACGGGAATGTCATCGCGGCATTGACGGACTACCTTGACACGCATACCATTGACAATCCAAGGATCTTCGCCTGCGGTCCGAATGCGATGTTGATGGCCACACAGCAGTTCGCCCATGAACAGGGCATACCGTGTGAGCTTTCCCTGGAATCCGAAATGGCCTGCGGCATCGGGATTTGTCAGGGCTGTCCGATCGAACATCGCCAACGTGAAAGGAAATACGCGCTTGTCTGCACCGAAGGCCCGTGTTTCGATTCTCAGGACATTGTTTTTCACGAGCATCATCACGCATGAATACGACCTTCTCCCTCGGCACCATGCAGCTGAAAAACCGCGTGCTTGTCGCATCCGGGACTTTCGGATACGGCAACGAAGCCGCTCCCTATACCGATCTCACCGGCCTGGGCGGAATCGTCACCAAGTCAGTCAGTCTTCTGCCCCGGCAGGGGAATCCTCCGTCACGCATTGCGGAAACACCTGCGGGGATGCTGAACTCCATCGGCCTTGCCAATGTCGGCATCGACGCGTTTATTCAGGAAAAGCTTTCCTTTCTCAGAGAAATCAAGACATCGATTATTGTCAATATCGCCGCGAGTACGATAGAGGAGTATATCGAGGTACTGGAGCGATTGGAGGATGAGGGCGGTATCGAAGCCTATGAGATCAATGTGAGTTGTCCCAACGTCAATGAAGGCGGACTCAACTTCGGTACACGATGTGACATGACCGAAAACATTACCCGTGAGTTGCGACGACGGACGAAGCGGACATTGATCATCAAGCTCACACCGAATGTGACACATATCGCTGACTTCGCACGTGCATGCGAAGCGGAGGGAGCAGATGCCGTCTCACTGATCAATACGCTCGTCGGTATGGCGGTCAACATCGCGACGCGGCGTCCTGTATTGTCGACGATCACCGGCGGCCTCAGCGGCCCGGCCATCAAACCTGTTGCACTCGCGAAAGTTTTTGAAGTGTATAAAGCCGTCACGATTCCCATCATCGGTATTGGTGGGATCACCACCTGGCAGGATGCAATTGAATTTCTGCTCGTCGGTTCATCGGCAATTCAGGTTGGTACGGCGAGCTTTCGGGATCCGGATACCGGAGTCAGGATTGCCCGGGGAATGGAAGACTACTGTCTCGCACAGGGGATATCCGACATCCAGGAGCTCGTCGGCGGACTGCGTATTGATGCCGGTGTCGCGGCACCGGGTTTTGTAAAAGCATGAAAGGAATATATGGCTCTCGATATTCGTAATGTGTACTCCGATCTTCGGAGTGAAATGAAGGCGACCGCGACGGGCGCCTTCATCCGCAATGAGTCCGACCGTGGTGTCGTGCGTATGATGGGCGGGGATGCCCGCGATCTCTTGCACCGGCTTTCGACGGCATCTATTGCCGGTCTTGCCGATGGCAGGAATGTGGAAACACTGTTGACCAACGAGAAAGGCCGTGTGATCGATGCTCTGCTCGTCATCGGTGAACCGGGGGGACTGCTGTTACTGACCTCCCCGGGGAAGGCCGAAGAAGTGCGGAACTGGATGGAGAAGTACACCATCATGGAGGATTGCACCTACGATGATCAGAGTGCGCAATACGTGCAATTCACAATTGATAACGTGTCATCCGGGGACAGCGATTCGCTTTCGGGCATGCAACTGCCGGATTCCGGGAGCGGCACACGGCAACAACTGCACGGTGTTGATGTGACCATCCATCGCTACGAGAGTGTCGGTGGTGGGGGCGCACGTGTGCTCTGTGCTGTGGAAGATGCCACACAGTTCTGGGCGTCCTGTATGGCGGGGCACGGCCTTCCGGTGGTCGGTCGCCATGCTTACACGCTCTGGCGTATCGAGCGGTTGTTGCCCGCTGTCGGTCATGAACTCGGTGAGCGCAGCAATCCCCTCGAAGCCGGGGCCGATGCCGCGATAGATTTCCGCAAGGGATGTTTTATCGGTCAGGAGGTGATCGCACGTCTCGACAGTTATGACAAGGTGCAGCGCCATCCATGTCGTTTGCGCTTCACCGCCGATGCGACTTCGATCGGCGTTGGAGCGGAATTGTTTCATGAAAAGACGAATGCGGGATTCGTCACCACTATTGCATTCGATCCGCACGCCGACTGCTCTGTGGGGATTGGTCTTGTAAGAAATGCCTATGAGGACGCCGGCACCATATTGACCTGCGAAGGTCTGACGGTGGAGATCCTTTCTTCTCGACGATATAAGAGAGACAATGATATGTGAAACAAAGACGGTTGTCCGTATGCTGCGGACAGCGGAATGAGGAGGATATGAATAAACGTGTATTCATTACCGGTTCTGGAAGGCGGCTTGGTCGCCAACTCGCCTATGCATTTGCCAGCCGTGGTTATGATCTGATTCTCCACGCGAACGAGAGCAGAGAGGGGCTTATGGAAGCCGAATCGGCTATCCGCCGCGACGGGTGTGATGTGTTTTCTGTCACAGGTGATTTCCGCAAGATGACTGATATCCATCGGATATGCGAGGAGATATCAGCGCGTTGCGACCGTCTCGACGTGCTGGTCAATAACGCGGGGGTGTTTCCGGAGGCCACATTCGATGACGTGACCGAAGAACTGTGGGATCTCGCGCTGGATGTCAACACCAAAAGCCCGTTTTTTCTGA
>JAGTUW010000293.1 GCA_018224345.1 Bacteroidota bacterium | reverse complement strand
CTTTTACAGCGAGTTAGACGAGACTAAGTGCGAACTTAGACGCACCTAAGTGGCTGCCGGGATGTTTTTGTATGAGGTATCGTTGCGGTAACCGGCTGTATGCCTCATCATCCCGAAACAAAGCATGCACAGGAGAGATCACGATATGTCAGGATGTTTGAATATTCACCGCCTTGCGCTGTGCGCTATTCTTCTGCTTTCCGGGACGTATGCGCATGCACAGGATGTCGATCCGGTGACCGCCCGACACCTTCAGGGGATACTCGACAGCATCCGTGTCGCAGACGGGATTCAGGGTGTTGCCGTCGGCCTGCACGACCCGCTGCGGGGCGAATGGTCTGGTGTCGGAGGGGAGTCGCATGCCGGGACACCCATCTCCGCAGACATGGTCTTCGGTATCGCAAGCAATACCAAGACCTTCGTTGCGGTCCTGCTGCTGCGACTGCAGGAAGAAGGGCTGCTTTCGCTTGATGATCCTGTCGCAACCTGGCTGCCACCGATCGATGGCGTGGATTCAACAATACAGATCCGGCAATTATTGCAACATACGAGTGGGATAGGTGATTATGCCTCGCAACCGTGGTACAGGGACAGCATTCGGGCGGACCCTCAACGCCACTGGCGGGCGGAGGAAATTCTCGCAATGATCGGTCCTCCGGATTTCAAGCCCGGGACGTCATGGAAGTATTCAAATGCAAATTACTATCTCGCCGGTCTGATAGCGGAGGCGGCGACAGGACATCCCGTCGCCGCATTGCTGCGCACGCACATTCTCGATCCACTCGGTCTCGATACCACCTTTCTCGGCGCGGCGGAAGCGCCCCGGGGAGTGATCGCGCATCCATGGACGGCTTACGCGGATATCTCGGCTATGCCGCGGCGCTCCCTGTTGAGTGGTGCATGGACGGCAGGGGCGATGTACTCCACTTCCGGAGAAATGGTACGCTGGTACCGCGGCCTGATGGAGGGAGAAATTATCGATGCTGCTTCTCTGGCGCAAATGACGGAGTTCAGTGGTCCCGTCGGCTACGGCCTGGGTCTGTTTCAGCGTCGCGTCTCCGGACGCACGGTGTGGGGACATTCCGGTTCCATCATCGGATACCGATCACAGATGCTCTACGACGTCGCCTCCGGAATTGTCATCTCGGTGCTGGTCAATCAGAACACCGAGCGGATCTGCACACATTGTATCAGCGATGCCCTGTTGTCCGCATTGATTGAAGAGGTCACCGGGGTCGATGGCATAGCCACCGCTGCGCCTGCCACGGTGACGTTGCATCCGGCTGCGCCGAATCCCGTCCGTGACCGGATGATGGTTCGTTTCGACATCTCCCATCCCGGTGCAGTGCAGCTTGAACTCCGCGATCTGCCTGGCCGGCGTGTGCGCACACTCTGTGACGGTTGGAAGGAGGCGGGATCACATCGTGTTGACTTCCGTTCCGCGGACCTTTCGCGCGGTGTGTATCTGCTGCTACTCCGTCAGGGGACGGAGACGCGCTTCCGGAGCATCATCGTGTATTGATGCGGAATTCTGAATTGCACCACCCGCTTTCGCTTCGCTCCTGCGGGGCGCAGGCAGGAAACACCCCGCTTTCGCTTCGCTCCTGCGGGGCGCAGGCAGGGGCTTTTCATGAAGAGACGCAGAGCCGCCGGCCGAAGCGAAGGCGGAAGCGTCTCTGCGGTTGTGTATCCCTGACTTTGCGGAAGAGTGCTGAATGCCTATTTTCCTTCCATGATAGAAATCCGCGATCTCCACAAATCATTCAATGAATCCCATCACGTCCTGCGTGGCGTCGATCTGACAATCCGCACGGGAGAAACCATTGCAGTCGTCGGGGAAAGCGGTTGCGGGAAAAGTGTGCTGCTGAAGCACATAATAGGACTCCTGACTCCGGATAAAGGTGATGTCATCGTCGACGGGAAGCGACTGCGGACCTTGTCGGAGAAAGAACTCTATGCCTTGCGTGGTCGCTTCGGGTTTCTGTTCCAGGGGGCGGCGTTGTTTGACTCGATGTCTGTTCTGGAAAATGTCGCGCTCGGTCTTGTCGAAAACACCAGGATGCCGGAGGAAGAGATCCGCCGCATCGTCGCGGAGAAACTCGCCATGGTCGGTCTCCCTGGAATCGAGGACAAGAAGCCCGCCGAATTGTCGGGAGGCATGCGCAAGCGTGTCGGTCTTGCGCGAGCGCTCGCCACAGACCCCGATTACCTGCTGTATGACGAGCCGACAACAGGGCTCGATCCGGTCATGTCCGATCAGATCGACACGTTGATTACGAAAATCACCGACCGGGTGAATGCAACCTCCATCGTCGTGACCCACGACATGTTCAGCGTGTACAATATCGTCGATCGCGTCGCGTTGATGCATGAAGGACGAATCTACTTCACGGGAACACCTGCCGAATTCCGGGAATCCGGGGATCGCGTTATCCGTGGCTTTATTCAGCGTTTCACTGCCACCGAGCCGCCGCAGGAACCGCCGCAGGAGCCGCCGCAGGAGCTGCCGCGGGAGACGTCGCAGCCATGAAAAAAATTACGTTGAAAAAATCATCCCTTACACTCGTCACGTCCGATGAGTCGCGTTTCCGTATCCGTTATCGCGACGAACTCAACATGGCGCAATACGAGGCCGCCGCACATCTCGACGGTCCGGCTCTCGTCGTCGCCGGTGCGGGCACGGGCAAGACGCGCACCCTGACCTACCGCGTCGCGCGGCTGATCGAGTCGGGTGTGCGCCCCGAAGCCATTCTGTTACTGACATTTACCCGCAAGGCGGCACGGGAAATGCTCCGTCGTGCCGCAATGTTGCTCGACGAGCGCAGTGAACGTGTCGCCGGCGGGACGTTTCATTCCTTCGCCAATCTGACACTGCGTCGCTATGCAACGGAACTCGGCTATGCGGCGAATTTCACCATACTTGACCAGGGAGACGCGGAGGACCTCATCAACCTGTTGCGGACACGTCTCGGGCTGTCCTCAAAAGAGAAGCGCTTCCCGAAAAAGCAGACGCTCATGCGCATGTACAGCAGTGCGGTCAACACACTGACCCCGCTCGATATTGTCGTGGCGGGGGATTTCTCACAATTCGCCGAACAGATCGAGGACATACAAAAACTCGCGCGTGCCTACATCTCCTACAAGCGCGCCAACAACACGATGGACTACGACGACCTGCTCGTCAATCTCGTCACGCTGCTCGAACGCAATGAGACGGTGCGCAGGCGTATGGGTGAACGGTACCGCTATATCATGGTGGATGAATATCAGGATACCAACAAGTTGCAGGCACGTATTGTCCGGCAACTTGCATCCACCCATGACAATGTCATGGCCGTGGGAGACGACGCACAGAGCATTTATTCCTTTCGCGGTGCGAATTTCCGGAATATCATGGATTTCCCGAAGGAATTCGAACACTGCCGCATCATCACGCTGGAAGAGAATTACCGCAGCACACAGCCCATACTGGATTTCACAAATGAAATCATCTGCATGGCCGCGGAAAAATATGGCAAGCAACTGCATTCTTCCATGCAGGAGGGCATGATGCCCGCGCTGATTTCCATGGAGGGAGAGGAGACGCAGTCTCGCTTCATCGCCCAGCAGGTGCTTGAACTCAGAGAAGAGGGCGTGGCTCTCAGGGAAATGGCCGTCCTTTTCCGCGCGGGCTATCACAGCTTCGACCTGGAAATCGAGCTGGCGCGCTGCAATATCCCGTATGTGAAATTCGGTGGACTCAAGTTGATGGAAACCGCGCATATCAAGGATGTGCTGGCCTATCTGCGGATTATCGAAAACCCGAAGGATGTGCTTTCCTGGACGCGTGTGCTGCTGCTGCTCGACGGGATCGGACCGGTTTCGGCAGAACGTATCACTGATGAAATAGCGGGCGGACTCAATCCACTCACCGAATCCTCCGGCGAACGCATTGCTCAGATTGTTCGCGGGAAGCAGGTCCCCGCATTGCTCGAGGTCCTGCGGGAAATCGCTCCCGAACGGATATCGCCGGGCGACAAGATCGAGCGTCTGCTGCGCTATTATACACCGATACTCAAGGCGCGGCATGACGACCATCCCAAGCGTCTCAAAGACCTCGAGATGTTTCAGAGTATTGCCGAACGCTATGGTCAGCTCTCCGTCATGCTCACCGACATGGCGCTGGAACCACCGAATGAAAGCGTGGAAGATCTCTCACCGGACGGGGGCGAACGAGAGTTCCTCACACTTTCCACCATTCATTCGGCAAAGGGACTGGAATGGCACAGCGTCTTCGTCATGTATCTCGTTGACGGACGTTTCCCCGTCAGCGCGGCGGCGGAGAGTTCCGATTCCATGGAAGAGGAGCGCCGGCTGTTTTATGTCGCCTGCACGCGCGCCAAGCAGCGGCTGTACCTGACATATCCCACGAATATCTATGATCGCGCTACCGGCACGATTCTCAGCAAGGTATCGCGTTTTCTCGACGGCATCGACGATCACCTGATTGATGGCTATGTGGTTGAAAGGGAGGAATAACATGCGCAAGAGATACCTGCTTTTTCTGCTGCCCGCTGCGGGAATGCTGTATCTGCTTACCATGCCTGTCGCATATGTCATCGGCGATCCGTACGATGAACTGCAGTTCGTCCTTTCCGGAGATCCCGTCTTCCGTCCCCATCACCTGCTGATCACATTGCTGTACCGCAGCGCTGCGATGCTGCTTTCCTGGCTTCCCGGTGCGGCCATGCTGCACTTGCAGTTGCTGGTCATCGCCACGGCGCTGCTGGCGCTTGCCGGTCTGCTGCGCATCGCGAAGGTACAGGGACCGGTCGCAGTACTCGCAGCGGCTCTGATCGCAGTGTCGAACGCCTTCTGGCTGCACGGCAGCGTGATAGAAACCGGCATGCCCGGGCTCGCGGCGCTGGTATGGAGCGTCTACGCCGCATTGCGCGCACATCGCGCCGCGGAGGAAAGCGCCGGCTGGCGTGACAGCGCCGCCCCGGACCGCTGGCGCATACTCTCCGCCGTACTGTTCTCGCTGTCCGTGCTGCTGCACATTCAGAGCGTGCTCCTGTTGCCCGCCCTGCTCATCCTGCTCCTCCCCGCCGGCGGAGGACGCGCGTTGCGCAGTGCGATACTGCGTATCGGACTGACGCTGTTGCTCTGCATCGGCGGCGTATATCTGTTCGTCGGTGTGGGCGTGCACGGTTATGGGAGCGCATCCGCGTTGTGGACCTGGGTGACGACACATCACAGCCAGGACAGTCTCGCGCATCTGTCCGGAGGTATCATCGCCGTCGCGCGCAGTCTGTCGGGTCTGCTGCGGCTGTTCGTGGACATCGGCAGCGCAGGTACCGCCGTGCGCGGACTGCTGACGGGGCAGGAACTGGCGACGATCGGTATGCAGCAACTGCTGCAGCTTGTCGCAGCCGTCGTCACCGTCACCGCCGTCGGTCTCTGGACCTGGTATGGCCGGCGTACGAGCAGGCGCCTGACGCTCGCCGCCATAGTCGCGGCCGTGTCACTGCTCGTCTTCAACAGTTTCTGGCTTGGCAGCGACCCGCAATTCTGGCTCAATCTGCTGCCGTTTCTTTTTCCCCTGATGACGGCCGGCATGCAGACGGTGCGCCGGCAGTCTCTGCTCCGCTTCACGCTCACCGGCCTCGTGCTGCTCCTGCTCGTTGCCAATTTCCGGGTCCGCGAACCCGCGCTGCTTTTCCCGCGCGGAGACGAGGCGCACCGGCAGGCGGAACTTTTCGCAGTACGCCATGCCGGCAGCACGCTGCTGACGCCGGGTTCGCGCTGGTCTGCAGTGCTGATATCGACGGAGGCGCCTGTGCAGGTGTGGCAGATATTCAAATTCGAAGATGTGGAGGATCTCACTGCGTACTGCGACAGCATCATCGACGGAGCGTTGCGTCGCGGGAATGCCGTGTATGTCGAAGGGCTCGGGGAGGTGCCGCCGGACATGGTCGGCACCTGGGAAAGTGTGACTTCCCTGTTCAATGTGACGCGTGAAGAACTGGCTGCGCATCTACACGCGCGTTACCGGCTGCAGGAAGTGATCGTGCAGGAGCGGGGCGCTGTCCGTATCCCGCTGTTCTCCGTGCATGAGAAATTTTCCGCGCTCCCTGGGCACACCACATTTACACCGTGAGTGCGCGACGCATCTGTCAGGCGGTCACTCGGCGCGGTTGGCATGGAGGCGGGGAAGGTGTTTCCCGTTGCTGTCCGTGGTCACGAGTGCCGGGACAATGCGATGTCTCTCCATGGTCGGGAGTATACGCGTTCTCGCTCACGGGTATACGCGTTCTCTGGTCGCGGGCATGCGCGTTCTCTGGTCGCGGGCATGCGCGTTCTCTGGTCGCGGGTATGCGCGTTCTCTGGTCGTGATGCGCGGGGACTGACGGCATGCCGCCTGCCTTATTCCGAGACCGTCACCGAGCGCTGTGCAAAGTTCCCGAGGTCGCGGATGAAACGTGCGTGCACGGAGAGGCGGACGGCGACGTCATAAATGCAGTGCTCTTCGTAGCGGCGGTCGGCGACTTCGATGCCGTGCATGTCGAGGACGTGATGCACCTGGCTGGTCATGTCGTAGGGAAAGGTGAGCGTCAGTTTTCGAGTGAGAAAGCGCTGTACGATGGTACATTCGGCGAGCGCCGCTTCGGCGGCATCCGCGTAGGCGCGGGAGAGTCCACCGACACCGAGCTTCGTGCCGCCGAAGTAGCGGACGACCACGATGCCGACATCCGTCAGTCCCTGTCTGTCGATAGCGCCGAGAATGCGTTTTCCCGCTGTGCCCCCGGGTTCTCCGTCGTCACTGTAGCGGAAGGCATCGCCTTCGTAGCCAATGCGCCAGGCGAAGCAGTGATGTGTTGCGTTATAATGTTCTTTTCGCAGGGTTTCGAGTTCCGCGGCGAATGCTTCGGCCGACCGGCAGGGCAGGGCATAGGATAAGAAACGCGAAGCGAGTATTTTTATTTCCGTGTCCCTGCGTTCCGCTATTGTCAGATACGAATCATTTGCGGCTTCGTCCTGTTTGTTATTTGATGATAACGGTTCCATGATGGACAAAATTTCTCATGAAAAACAGTAAAGTACACATAACCGGGGAGGTCTCCCACTGATGAATATCGGTATTACCTGTTATCCCACTTACGGTGGCAGCGGTGTCGTGGCCACAGAACTCGGGCTCGCACTCGCCGACCGTGGTCACGAGGTCCATTTCATCACTTACGACCGGCCGTTCCGTCTCGATCATTTTCATGACCGCGTCTATTTCCATGCCGTCGAAACGAGCAATTATCCATTGTTCGAATTCGACATGTACACGCTGGCGCTGACCAGCAAGCTCGTGGAAGTCGTGCAGTATCAGAAGCTCGATATTCTGCACATGCATTATGCGATTCCACACGCTGTCAGCGCCTATCTTGCGCGGGAGATACTCGGTGGAGCAAACATAAAAACCGTCACGACGCTGCACGGCACCGATTCGACGCTGGTGGGACTCGAACCGTCCTTCCTTCCGCTCATGCGTTTCGCCCTGCAGCACAGCGACGGCGTGACAGCGGTGTCGCGCTTTCTGCGGGACAAAACGCTGAGCACCTATCAGCTCGACATGGAGATTGAAGCGATCCCGAATTTTATCGATACCGAGACGTACGCGCCGCGTGTACTGACGCGGTATCGCGAACTTTTTGCGCCGGCCGGTGAGAAGATTCTCGTGCACACCTCCAATTTTCGTCCTGTCAAACGAGTCACCGATGTGATTCGCACGTTCGGGAAAGTCCACGCCACGCTGCCCGCGAAGTTGTTGTTGATAGGCGACGGTCCCGACAGAACCGAATGCGAGGCCTTGAGCAGGGAACTGGGTGTGCAGGAGGATGTACGTTTCCTCGGCAAGCAGGATGCGATTGTAGACATTCTGGCGGCTGCCGATTTGTTCATTCTTCCCAGTCAATCCGAGAGTTTCGGCCTGTCTGCGCTCGAGGCGATGAGTTGTGGTTTGCCGGT